>JAPULJ010000459.1 GCA_027295145.1 Alphaproteobacteria bacterium
CCGGGCGCTGAAAGCCTGTTGGTCGTCGAGGTGATTACCCCGCAGGGCAATTGGTCCTCCTATCCCCCCCACAAGCACGACACGGACGCGTTGCCCGAAGAGAGCCTGCTGGAAGAGACCTACTATCACCGCCTCAACCCCGCGCAGGGATTTGCCTTCCAGCGCGTCTACACGGACGACCGCTCCCTGGATGAAACCATCTGCGTCCAGGATGGCGATCTGGTCATGGTGCCGAGAGGCTATCATCCGGTCGGAGCGCCCTATGGCTACGAGCTCTATTACCTCAATGTCATGGCCGGGCCGACCCGCAAATGGGTTTTCCAAAACGACCCGCAGCACGAATGGATGATTATTGGTCAAAAACCCAGTTGATCAACTCTCATTGGTATTAGGCTTTGGTTTTGTGTGGGCTTTCGACAATCGGTCCGTTTTCCAGTGCCGCCCATTTTGGCCGCTTAAGTTGGGCTCGCACGTTATTGGCCCGGTCGAACAATTCCTGGGCCGTCAGGATCTTGCGCCCATCGAGCTCGTAACGGTCATCCTCTGTCGGGACGACGGTGAAATCCCTTGTCCTGAGGAAGTGCACAACACCATCTATCCCAACGGCTTCGAATCCGTTGGTACCTTTTGAATCGGCGGCAGACGAGTGCTTGCCGGGGTCGGGGAGCTTCTCTTTTCGCGCTCCATTCTTCGCACCGTTTTTATTGGACGAGAGGTCCAAAATACGCACCCTCGCGTAGATGCTAGCCAAGGTTCTTTGAAGCTCCCCAGCGATTGCCTCGACCGAGAGGTCATCCTGCCAGAGCTGGCGCAGATGCGCATCGTCAGCGTCGGTCCAGCGTGACCGATTGCATGTCTTGCGGGGTTCCTCGGAAGGCAGCTGCGCCTCGGGCTGGACTGCCTCGCGGGCTTTTTCGCGTGAAATCTGGCCGTCGATGATGAAGTGCTCCATGCGGACGGCCATCGCCAATGCCTGCTCAGGGTCCGAGCAAGCTTCCAAGGCCCTTTGCAGCAGATCGCGCCGCCGCTCCTGTTCTTCCTGAATACCCATTTTCGAACTCCCCAAGAAACCAGGCCGAAATAAACTGGAACCGGGGCGGCCAGTGGCAGCCCCGGTTAAAACTCATTCCGACAGAAAGACCCCCTTATTGAGAGCCCTTTTGTATCTCTCTGTCGTTGCGTCAGACTGTTGCGCGTCTCTGATGACTTCGCGGATCAATTTCCAAGTTTCTGCAACGTAATCGAAGCCTTCGGACTCGCAGGTTCTGATCCGGTTGTCTGCCTCATCCAAGGCGGAACTTCCATGTCGTGCGATCATCTCCTCGGCGGCGAGTGCCACTTGCTCACCGTTTATCGGCAAATGATTGGCCAAAGGAATGTTACCTCACTGAACTTTTATTTGGGACATTATATATTTATTGAATGATATTGAAAGGAATACTTGTTTAACACTTATAGTTAACACCGTATGGTAAATATCGGAGGCATTTGGCGTCGATTTTACCATCCGGAAATCGATCGGGCCGACGATCGACTGCGACGGCGTCTGTAACCGCGGGCTGCCGATTTCAAGGCGAGACGATAGACTGGGCATGAGAGCGCCGGGGAAAACGAGGGGCAGGGGACGACACCGCACGCGAAAGTACGGTCGCGGCCAGGCCGCCGTCAGCTTCCCGTACGCTGGGAAAACCCCGTGTCGTATGGGCCCGGTGCGATACCAGTTATCCTTGGCATCTCACCGGGCAATGGGGCGCGGAGGCGGTTTGCCGCTATCCCGAATAGTACTTCTTGATTGTCCCTGTGTAGGAGCCGGAGTCTCCAAACCCGTACTGCGCGTGCTCCTTGACGTCCACCATCGTGAGCAGGATGCCGGCCAAGTCGCCTCCTGCGTCGATGATCTGCCTCACTGCGGTAAAGGCCGTTTCGCGCCGAGTCTCGGTCCAGCGAACCAGAAACACTGTCGTATCGACGAGACGGGAAAGAATCAGCGAGTCGGAAACCGCCATGACCGGTGCGGAATCTATGAGTACAAAATCGTATTCCTGCGCGAAGCCATCCAACAATCTCTCCATGGATAGGGAACCAAGAAGATTTGGCGGATGTGCCGCTGGGGCTCCGGCTGCAAGAACATAGGCTCCGGATAGAGGATCCTTCTGAATTGCTTCCTCGAGTTCGACATCGCCGGATAGGCACTCGATAAGGCCCGGCGTGGGGGACAGGCCGAAAGTGGTGTGCACGGTGGGTCTTCGCAGGTCGCAATCGACAACGATGACCTTTTGGCCAACGCTGGCCAGCATACGGGCTAGCGAGACCACCATCGTCGTCTTGCCTTCTTTCGGCAAGGAGGAGCAAAACAAGATTTTTTTCGGCGGCGTTGGACCTAACAGCAGCAAGGAGGTATGCAATTTGCGAATTGCCTCGCCGTAAGCCGATGCGGGCTTTTCCAGGACGTAGCGCTCCGGCTTTTTGCCGACCAACCCTAACCCTGCCAGCCTCGGGACCAGACCGAGAGGAATAATGCCCATCATCCGCTCGACCTGTTCCATGCTGCGGAAACCCTGATCGAGCTGTTCCATAACGAACGCCAGAAGCAAGCCCAGGATGGCTCCGAATACAGTTGCCCCGGCCACCACGATGCCCTTCTTGGGGAAGGATGGATATTCGGGTGTGGCGGCGTAAGAGAGGATATTGGCGTCGGCTTCCTGAAAACTCTGCTGTGAAGCCGTCTCCTTAGAACGGATCAGCAGAATTTCCAACAACGACTGCGATGCTGTGGCCTCCCGCTCCAGGGCTTGCAGTTGCACTTGATATTTGTCTAGCTGCGCTATCTCTTTCTTGAGTTTGTCAAGTTCATTTTTCAATGTGGCGGTGCGCGCCCGCGCCACGCCCACTTCATTGCGAAGTCCCCCAACGATTCTGCCGACTTCTATTCTGATCTTTCCCCGCAGATCCCGGAGCTGCGCCCGGGCGTTGATCATCCTTGGATGGCGCTCGCCGAGTTCCGCAGACAGCTCCGCCACTTGCCTTTCGAGTTCGGCCTCCTGCTCCCGGAGGCTCCGGATGAGATCGGAGGCCAGGACCTCGCTTGCGGACTCGACTCCATCCGCTGACTTCAACAGCCGTTCCACTTGCCGGAGCCGCGCTTCGGCCGCCGCGAGCGCCGTACGTTCCATTATATATTGTGTGCCAAGGGTAGAAATCTGCTCCGACGCCAGGGTGACATCGTTTGTCCCGCCCCGGACCAGTCCGGATCTTTCTCGAAATACCGCCACGGCTCTCGCGGCGACCGACACCTCCTGGCGGAGTTCCAACACACGGTCGTTCAACCAAGTATTGGCCCGCTTGGTTGCGTCGAACTTCGCCTCAAGCTGTGCCACAATGTAAAAATCGGCAAGCGTATTGGCGACCAAGGCCGCGGTAGCAGCACTTTCCGACTCGAACTCGATTGCAACGACCCGTGAAAGACCGAGAGACGAGACCTTCAGCCTCTCCAGAAGCGAATCCAGAATCTTGGCGCGTTCCAGTTCCGTTCTTTCTTTTTGCGTAAGCTTCTTATCGTCGGAACGATCTAGAGAGAGTTCCAGCCCCATTTGAGCAAGATAATTGCGGACCTCCATTTTCAGCATTTTCATCGCGCTCGGTGGCCGGAGCACGGCATTGAACTCAGGGTTTCGGGCCAGCTTCAGGCGCTCGATGGTCTTAGCAATAAGGTTGCGCGAGCGGATGATGTGTAATTCCGTTTCCATCGTCGCGGAGTCGGCCGGGAGCCCAGCGAGCACCGCCTCGAAGTCGACGACCGCAGACAGCCGCGGATTGATCTCGACCTGGTTGACGGCTGTATAGCGGGGCGTGAGCTGAGACAGAACGAGCACAGTCAGGATCACGACAGTGACGATTGCGCCCAGGATTACCCATTTCCGGCGCCAGAGCTTGCGCGTCAGCTCCTGCAGGTCGACTTCCCCGACAGGCTGCAAAACAGGCTGAGGCCGCTCTTCAACCGCCTGGGGGCCTCGAGCCGAGTCTTGTGCCAAATACATTGGATCCTCCCTGGATTCTCACGATAGCCGTACGTCGATATATGAAACAGATTCCGAAGTTGCCGAGCAACACGTAAACCCGCCAGCGCCCGTATCATGGAAGCTGGCCCTAGTAGAAGCCGGCCCTAGTATATGGCTTTGTACTGATATGCTGAATTTTTTTTATCCTGTGTAACCGCCCCTCGATAGGGGATAGACCGTCGGATCCCAGTTCCCACTGCATCGGCTGCCCGGCCTGCCATGATTTCCCAATCTGGGCGTGTCCCCCATCTGGATGCAGCCCGGCATGAAACGATGGCGTCGATCCAGCTATCGCGAGCAAACTGAGTCATTGTGCCTTGGAATGTTCGGGGTCTGTCCAGGGTGGGACCCAGAGAATTTCTACAAAATCTCCCGGAAAGACTGTTGTATCGACCGAAATATTCTCCCCGCCGACCAGCTCGCCGTTTGCACGGAGGATCCGCGGTGCGGCGCCCTCGATTGAGAGCAATGTGCGACCACCCGCGAGGGCAACGGCTTTGGAAATGGTCATGTTCGCTTGATACTCATAGGCGCCCGGGTCCCGGACGCCGCCAATCACGAAGAAGGGACGATATTTATCGACATTTGCAATGACTTGAGGATTAACGAGGTAACCGCCAGCCAGGCGGTCAGCGT
>JAPULJ010000046.1 GCA_027295145.1 Alphaproteobacteria bacterium
TTACCTCTATCGGCTCCGCCGCCCGCTTACCCGTCCTCCCAGTGACCGGCCGCCCAACGCCCATTCGCCCCGGGGACTTCGCGCCCAGCGATCGTCCCGGACGCCCCGATCGTCCCGGACGCCCCGATCATCCCCACCGCCCCGAGCGCCCGGGTAGGCCAGAGCGCCCCGAGCAGCCCGTCCCTATTTTTCAGCCCCTCCCTAAGTCCGGCCCTGGTGTCTTCGCCGAAGCCACGCGCCGGTTCGTGGATACAGTCAAGATTATTGGTGGGATCGGCGGAACGGAGGAGTTCGCCGAGACGGTAGCCAAACAATTCATTGAGAAATATCCGGGGCTGGAGAATTTTCCGCCATTCCAGAAGAGTCTCGAGCGGATCGACTACTATCTGGGCAAAGGCTCCAAGCCCGTCGACCCCGTTCTGACCATTCCCGGTTCGATCATTCCCGGTCCGATCATTACCACGCCTATCAGCCTCGTTCCGACCATTCGCCCCGGGGACTTCGCGCCCGGCGATCGTCCCGGACGCCCTGATCATCCCCACCGCTACGATCATCCTCACCGCCCCGAGCGCCCGGGTAGGCCAGAGCGCCCCGAGCAGCCCGTCCCTAAGTCCGGCCCAGGTGTCTTCGCCGAAGCCACGCGCGCGTTCGTGTATTTTGCCAAGCTTATTGGTGGGTTCGGCGGAACGAAGGAGCAGGTCGAGGCGTTAGTCAAACATAACCTTGAGAAATATCCGGGGCTGGAGAATTTCCCGCCCTTCCAAAGGAGTCTTGAGCGGATCGACTACTATCTGGGCAAAGGCTCCACGCCTATCGTCCTCGTTCCGACCATTCCCGTTCCGACCATTCCCTTCCCGATCGTCCTCGATCCGACCGATCCCGGCTTTAACGTTGAACCTACTCCCGACCCGATCTTTACCATTCAACCTTTTCCCCTCCCAAACTTTCGCGGCCCGATCGGGAACTTGCCATTTCCGCCCACTCCGATCGTTACCGCTCCGCACAAGCACCCAATCCATGCCTACCTCGAACCCACCGAGGCAGTAGCAAACCTGACCGAACTCGGTCCCGACGCTGACGGCGAGCCGGAGAGCGCTCTTCCCCCGACCGGCGTTTCGATTGTCGTCTAGCGCCTGATCCAATCACCGAGTTCCGATTCTCGTCACACCAACCTCGCTCGTCACCCCGGCCGAATGGCCGGGGTGACGGAGGGTTCGGTGCGCGATGCTCGGACGCTGACGCGAAGGCAACGCCGCGTGGACCCCGGATCAAGTCCGGGGTGACGGGTGAGTGTGGGTTGCTGTAGCCATGAAGACCCGCCGGGCGACTTTGCCGTTAGCTCGCCCGCGTCGCACTATCTTCGCCGCTGTTCTGACGGCCCCATTCACGCATCGCGGCGACGATCGGCCCCAGCTCGCGGCCCTTGGCGGTGAGGATGTACTCGGCGCGCGGTGGGTGCTGCTCGTAGAGCCGGCGTTCGACGACGCCAGCCGCTTCAAGCCGCTTGAGGCGCGCCGACAGGGTGTTCGGCGGGATGCCCGGCAGCGCCTCGACGAAATCCACAAAGCGCCGCGACTTGAACAGCAACAAGTCGCGCAACACCAGGATCGCCCAGCGTTCGCCGATCACATCGAGGGTCCGGGCGACCGGACATTGCATCTCGTACGACTTGGCCATATCGCGATCCTAGCACCTTATTCACATTTTAGATAGTCACTACTAATTGACAAGTCACTACATTATTTATATATATAGTCTCTCATCACCGCGGACGAGTATTTCAAGAAGGAGACTTACCAATGGCCCCAACGATCCCGCTCAGTATCTATGCATTCACCCTCATCGCCAATGTTCTCGTCTGCGGGCTACTGCTCTTTGGGCTCTTCCAGGGACTGGCGGCAGCCGATTTGCCGCAGGCGCGCAAAACCCGCTTCGGACTGATCGCCTCGATCGGCGTGATCGGCTGGCTGTTCTTGGCCGCCGAGTTGGCGCGGGCAGGTGTTTTCCAATCGGGGCTCGATCGGGTCTTCCCTATGATTGCCCTGGGCACCGGACTGCCCATCGTCTTCGGGCTCCTGGCGATCCGCTATTCGACGAGTTTGAGGGCGGTTCTGCAGGCGATCCCAATTCACAGGCTGATCGGGGTGCAGGTCTACCGCACGCTCGGCTTCATATTCCTGATCGCCACCAGCGCCAACCTCATCCCCGGCGTCTTCGCCTTGCCGGCCGGGATTGGCGACATCGCCGTCGGGCTGCTGGCCCCGTTGGTGGCCTGGCGTGCCATGAAGGATCCCGGCCGCGTCCGCGGCACCATCATGGCGTGGGTGATCCTTGGCATCGGCGATCTGATCCTCGCCCTGACACTGGGTTTCCTCAGCTCGCCGGGCCGATTCCAGATGATCGCCCTGGGCGAACCCAACGCGGGGATCAGCGCCTTCCCGCTGGTCATGATACCGATCTTCGCCGTCCCCGTTTCGATCCTGCTGCACGTTGCCGTGATCTCGAAACTGCGGGCAGCGCGACGGAGCGGCAGCGTTGCCGCACCCGCCGTGGCTTAAAACGACCGGCGCCTACATATACCCCTGGACGCGCAGACGCTCGAAGGCGTCCTCGGACTCGTGGTCCATGGCGCGGCCGGCGCGCTCGGGGATTCGCGTGGTGCGGAGTTCTTCGATGATCTCGGCGATGTTCGAGGCGCTGCTGGCGACCGGTTTGGTGATGTCCTGGTCGCCGAGCGAGCGGTAGCGGGTGCCGTTCCTCGCGAAATAGAGGGGGATCGTAGGGATGCCCTCGCGTTCGGTGTAACGCCAGATGTCGATCTCGGTCCAGTTGAGGATCGGGTGGATGCGGACATGGGTGCCGGCGGGAAATTCGGTCTTGTACTGGTCCCAGAATTCGGGCGGCTGGTCGCGAAAGTTCCAGACCGCGTCCTCGCTGCGCGGACTGAATACACGCTCCTTGGCACGCGTACTCTCCTCGTCGCGTCGGATGCCGGCGATGACGCCTTCGAATTTCTCGGCCCTAATCATCGCCTTGAGTCCCGCCGTCTTGCGCGAGGCCGAACGCGCCGCCGGCGGTAACGATGCATCCATTTCCTCGATCGGCGGGCAGGTGCCCGAGCGCAGATCGAGCCCCCACTCCTTCACGTAGCGGTCGCGGAATTCGTACATCTCCTTGAATTTTCGGCCCGTATCGATATGGACCAGCGGGAACGGCACATGGCCGAAAAAGGCCTTTCGCGCAAGCCACACCATGACGTTCGAATCTTTGCCAAGCGACCACAGCATGGCCAGCCGCCCGATCCGGTTATAGGCCTCGCGCATGATGTAGATGCTCTGGTTTTCGAGACTGTCGAGGTCGCTCATCGTCGGTGCGGTCCGCTTTCAGTTGGTTTCAAGCAAGTCAGGCCCGCCCACGGCTCTTCGAGCCGCGTTCCACTACAGCCCCACCGGCGAGAAGTCGATATTGTGATAGTATTCCGCAAGGGCGCGGATGCGTTCTTTTTGCTTTTTCGACAGCTCGTCTCCCCGTCCGGGCTTGCCCTTGTTGAAGCGCGTCTTTTCCTTGTCCTCATCACCCTCGACGCTCGCCACCGCGCCAGCGCAGTCGGACGCGGAATAGTCGAGGTCG
This sequence comes from Alphaproteobacteria bacterium, assembly GCA_027295145.1. Lineage (GTDB taxonomy): Bacteria > Pseudomonadota > Alphaproteobacteria > JAPULJ01 > JAPULJ01 > JAPULJ01. The sequence goes on from JAPULJ010000046.1 coordinate 3,631, forward strand.
TGAAAGGCGGCCAGGCGTTCGATGGTACTTGGCTTGTCGGCGATCATGTCCTCGTAGCGCAAGAGATGGCAATCGATTTGGTCTTTGCTCATTGCATCCGACCACGAAACGAAGAAGGCTAGGTACCAGGGTACGAAGTGATCGATCATAAGGTCGATGCGCCGGTCCCGTTCGAGGATCTCCCAGCGACCGGCAAAGAACGTATTCACTGTCGCTCCGGTATCAAAGAAATCGGTGTAGCTTATCACCGCGTCGAACAAGTTGCGCACCAGAACGATCGGCCGGATGCCGAAAGCCTGCATCATCTGGACATTGGGTATCGTGGCACGGCAATGCTGTTGCGAAATCGTATCCTGGCGTGCCACCGAACGTAGATGGGGCAGGTAGAGCTCTTCCTCGTTCTGCAAAAAGGCATAAGTCAGGCTCGCCTCGCGCCAGCCGGTCAGCTTGCACAGCACATGCTTTAGAAAGGTCGAGCCGCTTTTGGGCATGCAGGCGATAATAATGTGCCGGCCCAGTTCCGCTTCGCTCAATCCCGGAGCGTAGTCTCTGAGACGCGCCTTGCCGCCCGAATTCATTACGCAATGGATGATGACGTTTGGCGCCGACTGATGGTCGGGCTCGACCGTGACAATATCCCGCAATGCACCCAGCGCGCCCTCCCAGTCACCCCGACTCATGAATACCTGGGCGCGGCTCTCCAAACCCTGTTTGGCGCTCGCCAGGTTGCCTGCGGCGCTGGGGTCCTCGGGCGCCAACTCGTGCGCTCGCTGGAGCAGCGGATAGGCTTCGACGATGCGCCCCTGCTGCGCGATCACGGCACCGAGGGTGTTGAGAAGCTTTGGGTCGTCCGGCCGGTCATCCAGAACCTCCTTGATCAGCACCTCGGCTTGCGGCAGTGCTCCGTTTTGCATCAAGCGCATGATTTCCTGCTCGCGGGGCTCAAGATCGTCAATTTCTGCAGCTGTCCTGGGCATCTCAATAGGTCCTGGCATGCTGTGCGCGGGTTATGCCCAAACCTACCGAGTGGCGATTGCAATATGGTTAATGAAGGACAAAGAGAAGATAAGCTCATGCCCAGTTCGCACCCGCCGGCGGGAATACGGCTTACAGCACGAGCCCAAGCTGGTGGATGCCGCATTCGGTCTTTTGCGTTCCGGACCAGCGGCCGGCGCGGATGTCCTCGCCCTCGGCGAGCGGCCTGGTACACGGCTCGCAGCCGATCGATAGGTAGCCTTGGGCGTGCAGCGGGTGACGGGGCAGGCCGCGTTCGCGGTAGTAGCGGTCGATGTCGGCCGAGCGCCAGTTGGCGAGCGGGTTGATCTTGACGCGGCCATCCTCGACTTCGATGCCGGGAAGAGTTTCGCGGGCCGCGCCGTGGAAGCGCTTGCGCCCGGTGAACCAGGCATCGAAGCCGCCAAGTGCGCGGGCCAGCGGCCTGACTTTTCGAATATCGCAACACGCGTCGGTGTCGCGCGTCGACAGGGTTCCGTCGGGGTCGTGGGCCGCCAGATCACCGGGACCGGGGCGCACGTCGCGCACGTCGCGCAGCCCGATATGGCGGGCCAGCGCCCGCCGGTATTCGATCGTCTCGCCGAAATGCTTGCCGGTCTCGAGAAAAAGAACAGGCGTCGCCGGATCGATGCGGGCGACGAGGTCTAGCA
>JAPULJ010000460.1 GCA_027295145.1 Alphaproteobacteria bacterium
GCGCGCTAAAGTGAAGATTGCGCCGCGCCACACAGACGATCTCGTCATAACGGGATGTTTTCAGGCAGAGGCCGTATTTCGGCCAGACCTGATAAACAACCAGCCCCGCCACCGACAGACTCAGCAGCAACCCGACGATCGAGCCAACGCGTTTCACGTCGCCCGGCCCGTCAAGACAATGCACCCAAGCGGAGCGGGATTCCTAATGCTTGCCCACCAGCAGGATGTCGGTCGCCTCGGCGGTGGCAAGCGTGAGCGCGCGCAGGTCCTCGGGCTCGAGGTTGTGCAGGCTGGTCTTGCCGGAACAGCGCGCCATCATCGAGGCCCCGCCGCAGCTCGCCTTGATGATGTTTCGGAACGATCAGTTTTGCGACAGATAGCATCGAAGGAGTCTTACAACTGATGGCCGCTCGATATGGACCGAGGGGATTCTATCTTCGATCTTGAGCGGTAGCCAGAAAAGCTGCCGTTGCAAAATAGAAGGTCCCGGTAATCCGATTGAGGATCATTTGCCTTTTTGCCGAGGTGATGATGAACCTTAGTGGCGTCCCTGAAAATACGTATCCCGTGTACATGAGAGATACGACACCCACGGCAGTCGGCACTAGAACCATGATTTGTGGAACAAGTGGCGCATTCGGGTTCAAGGCCGGAGTAAAGAAGGCAAGATAGGTCAAGATGGCCTGTGGGTTGCTCATTGAGATCGCGAAAGCTCTACGAAACAGGATCGCCCGAGATTCGAGTTCGCCAATTTGCATGGAAAATTTGGTGGGGCCTTTCCACCAGAGGCGCATTCCAAGATAGACAAGGTACGCAATACCGCACCATTTGAGGACTACATAAGCGTCTGCATAGACCAAAAGGAGAGTGCTAAAGCCGAAAATAGCAACCATTGAGTGAACCAAACTTGCTGCGGTAACGCCGAAGGCGGACCACATTCCGCGCCTAATTCCGTTTGTGGCGCCTGCCGTTGCACATGTAACGGAGTTAGGTCCAACGCCGAAGCACGCGACAAACCAAATCGTTACAAACGCCAGCCAGCTTTCGATATCCATGCGATCTCCGGGCGATCTTCGGGTCGAAATTTCCGTATTTTCGACTCCACAATTTAGCGCATTGACCGCCCAATATGCTTCGCTTATCATCGAAGTATGAAAGAAGGTCCCGACATCGCGATCTTAGGTTCACTAATCGGTGATCCCGCTCGCGCAAACATGCTCACCGCTTTATTGAGCGGGAAAGCTCTTACGGTCAGTGAACTGGCCGCCGAGGCAGGTATCACGCTTCAGACGACGAGCGCTCATTTGTCAAAGCTTGAAGATGGCGGACTCGTCCGGCGGCGCAAGCAAGGACGGCATCGCTACTTCTCTTTGACCGATGCGGATGTGGGAAGCCTTTTGGAAGTGATGATGGGGCTGGCTGCGAAGAAAGGCTATTTGCGCACTCGGACAGGCCCGAAAGACCCGGCGCTGAGAAAGGCCCGTGTCTGCTACAACCATCTCGCCGGAGAGCTTGGAGTACGGATGTTCGAGAGCCTTGTGGCAAACGAATTTCTGATCGGAAGTGACGACAGTCTCGAACTGACCGGTCCTGGTCGCTCTTTCGTTTTGGAATTCGGCATCGATATAGAAACCCTGAAGAATTCGCGCCGGCCGCTCTGCAAGTCATGTTTGGACTGGAGTGCACGGCGCAATCACCTAGCTGGCTCCCTGGGCACGGCGTTTCTGGAGCACGTCTTTCAGTTGAGATGGGCTAAACGCCGAGAAGGAACTCGAATTGTGGAGTTCACCAGGACAGGCGAAACCCAATTCCTGAACCAGTTTCCTGTCTAGAGGGTTGGATTTAGCCCGCGTCGCAAAACCGATTCTTTACCGAACGTCAGTAGTTTCATAGAACCGCCGCGGCAAGCAAAGTCCAAAGCTGGGCCCCTAATGCTTGCCCACCAGCAAGATGTCGGTCGCCTCGGCGGTGGCAAGCGTGAGCGCGCGCAGGTCCTCGGGCTCGAGGTTGTGCAGCTGGGTCTTGCCGGTGCAGCGCGCCATCATCGAGGCCTCGCCGCAGCTCGCCTTGATGATGTTGGCGACCGCGGCGGCCCCGTACCCCCCTTGATCGTATTGTTCCAGAGCTTTCCACAATTCGACCATGTGGGGATTAGCGGACCCATCAGGCAGTCCCGTTGTTGGTCCGCTCGTGGCCCGACGGAGACAAAGCGGTCGCTCCGGGTTACACGGCCCAAGCGGACATGTTAGTCTTGCGCGATGAACAACGGTCTAAATGCGCCTGTCGAGCTCTCTACCCACCGTTTGCTCTTGAGAAAGCCGCGGCTGGAAGATGCGGCTCAGCTGTTTCATGCCTATGCGAGTGATAGAGACATTGTGCGATTTGTGTCTTGGCAAGCACACGTAACCGAGGACGAAACGCTTGATTTTCTCCGGCATTGCCTGGGTGAATGGTCGAATGGAACTGGCTATCCATACGTAATTGAAACCGGTGATGAACCAGCGGGTCCGGTCGGGATGATCCATCTCCACAAGCGACCCCATCGCGTAGAGTTTGGCTACGTCATCGCCCGTCCATATTGGGGGCAAGGGTATATGACCGAAGCTCTCTCCACTCTAGTAGACTGGTCGCTGGCTCAACCACAGATCTGGCGGGCTTCGGCATTCTGCGACATCGACAACCTCGCCTCGGCCCGAGTTATGGAAAAAGCAGGGATGATCTTCGAGGGCATTCTGCGCCGATTTTTCGTTCACCCGAACATCTCAGGCGAACCTCGTGACTGCCGAATGTATGCTAAGGTGCGGTCCTAGATTCCGCACCTGGCTGGCGGCAGACTCTAACGCCAACACGGCCTGACGACCGCTATAGCCCCCTATTCACGCATCTGCGCTTTGTCGCTGGATTCCAGAGCCTCTGCAGCAAGCGGAGCGGGGTTGCTAATGCTTCCCCACCAGCAGGATGTCGGTCGCCTCGGCGGTGGCAAGCGTGAGCGCGCGCAGGTCCTCGGGCTCGAGGTTGTGCAGTTGGGTCTTGCCGGTGCAGCGCGCCATCATCGAGGCCTCGCCGCAACTCGCCTTGATGATGTTGGCGACCCCGGCAGCGCGCTCCTCGGCGCTGTGGTCCGGGGCGAAGCGACCGTTCACCGACGGCGAATCTCACTGTCGAGTAACGCCGGAGCCGGAAATCACGACCGCGAAGTGCTGTGGGTCGACCTCCACCTCGGATGCGACAACCTCAACGCGCCACTCGCCCGCAGTCGGCTGTTCGACGATAACGCCTTCAACATTGTTGATATGGTCGAAGCTTCCGGTGTTGTCGAAATCGTTTCCTAGGAAAAAGCCCCCATCCGGCGAACGAACGACGAGACTTAGGTCGTTCACCAGGTCTTCTCCCGGAAAATCGGTGTAGACCAACGTGACACGAAGCGGAGCGCCTGTGTCCTCGACGCCAATCCGGTAGACGATCTTCTCGCCAGTTATTAATGGTATAGTTTCGTCGATGAACAGAACGTTCACAGGCGCCTCGGGTGCGATCACCGTGGCAATATCGACCCTTCCCCAACCCTGCTCGTTGTCCGCCGGGGCGGCGGAAGACGGATGTGCATGGCGGTAATCAATGTACTGAGCCGAGTGGATTAGTGCGGCTTTCAGTAAAGCTGCACTGGGGTTGGGCTGGTTCAGGTTCTGGCGTAGATGCTGCCGAATCAGAGCCGCGCAGCCTGAAACCAGCGGCGTTGCCATGGAGGTACCACCCATGAACATGTAATCTTTCTTCGCTGCCAGAAAGGGACCCCAGGCGAAATTATTGGCGGGAATCCGGCTCGACCGAGTCGACAGAACGAAAGTGCCGGGTGCGATCACATCCGGCTTGCGTCGTCCCGTGTTGCATGGACCGCGACTGCTGAATGCCACTATATCGTCAATTGTATCGACCATCGGATCGCTCTTGAGCGGCGGGTTGGAAAAGTCGTTCGGCCACCATGCTCCGTACGTATCCTGGAATTCTCCGTTCCGATCGTTCTCACACGCGCCCACGGTCAAGCAGTTCTTAGCGGTGCCCGGGGAATCGACGCTATTGGGATCAATCGTGCCAGCCGGTGGCGACTGATCGGTCCCAGCATTCCCCGCCGCGGCGACGACGAGCAAGTCTGGATGGTCCCAAACAAACTGGTCCAAATCGCTGCATTGGTCATCATAATCACCAGGATCACCGCCACCCCAGGAATTGGAATGAATACGCGCGCCCTCGTCGTAAGCGGGCTGCAACAGATCAGCCATGTTGTCTGGAATCCCGAACAGCCCGGACTGCGGTGGTGTGATGCCCGCAAGCAGAAATTGCAATTGCGCGGCTGGCGTCCATTGCGGGGTTTGCTCGACCGCCTGAAATACTAATTCCGCGTCGGGCGCGGCCCCGGCGATCCGAGTCAACCCAAGCGCTATGGCCCTTGCACCGCTACCCTTGACACTCCCGGCAACGTGGGTGCCATGGCCCGAATACACGTCGGCCGCCCCATCGTCACCACCGGGGTTGTTCACCAAATTTGCGAACGCCGGGCCGATGGGAAAGCTTTGAATGTCACGGACGCTGTTGCCAAAGTCCGCGTGTATGGTGCCGACGTTGCCGGTATCCAGTCCAGTATCTGCCACGGCCACGATCTCACCCTGACCGGTTAAACCGGGTCCTGTCGAATTCTCGGCCACTTCTGTTACGCCGATCACATCTCGAGCGCGATCATTGAATGGAATCTTCATCTTCTTTTCGCCTAGGGCGCGCAGGCCCGGCAACTCGATCAATGCCTTAAGTGCATCGGCCCGATTGATCGCGGACAGCAAATCCAGGACAAGACGGGTCGGTCGGCTTCGGCTCAAAATACTGACACCCATCGCAGTGATTGCCTCGGTCGCGTCATCGACGTCCTCTTTGGATTGAAAGTCGGCGACGACAGTTCCAGGTATAGCGATATTTCGCGGACTCCGCCTTCGGATGTCGCCGCGCGCGAACTTGTTCGCCATCTCACTCACCGCAACTTCGTCCGCTCCTTTGGCCTCTTCGGACACCAAAGACTCTATGAATTCTCGCGTCAGCCGGAGTCGTGGCGTAAAGCTGGACACCTTGGCGACGAAACTTTCCTGCATCAGCGCGTCTTCGATCGACGGGTCCGACAGTTTGACCGTGACACGCGATCGCCCCAGGCGGCTTTGAACGTGTGCGCCCATGCTCTCGAGTTTGGCGAGCCAATTTTCGCGAATCGGCGCGATAAAGGCCACAATGCGGCTGTCTCCCAAAGACCGGCCGGACGCGGCGGCGGCCGCACTGGTTGTCGCAATGGCGGCCATTACCGCCGTCGCCCTTTCATCAGCAGGCGGCTCTCCCGGCCACAACTCTTCGATGGGGTACTTCTTACCCAACTCCTGTGCTCGTTGGGCAGGCATGTCGACGATGGCGAAGGAGGGATAGGTCTCTATCATTGTGACATCGTCGGACAATTCTTTGGCTTCTGTCGGATCGCAAAAAATCTTGTAGGTTGTCATTTGCAAGCCCTCCCTCAGTTACGCTGCGGCCGCAGCGATCGCCTTAACGATGTTGTTCTAGCCCGTGCACCGGCACAGATTGCCCACCAGCCACCCCCGAATTTCCGGCTCTGTCGGATTCGATTTGCACGTGAGCGATTCTACCGCGCTCACCAGCATTCCCGGTGTGCGAAAGCCACACTGCAATCGGTGATGCTTCCGAAAGGCCGCCCGTACCGGGTGCAGCTCACCTTCCGTAGCCAGACTCTCGGTGGTGAGGACATTGGAGCCGTCAGCCTGGGCCGCAAGCATCGTGTACGATTTTACCGGCTCGCCATCGACATGCACAACACACGCTCCACACTGGCTCGTGTCGCAACCCACATGCGTGCCGGTCAGACC
>JAPULJ010000461.1 GCA_027295145.1 Alphaproteobacteria bacterium
TCGCCGACGTCGCATTCCAGCACGAATTCGCCAGCGACGCTTTGTGCGAGCGGGACGACCCGGCGCTTGAGCGTCTCGCCCTGATAGGTAAAGCCGAGCTTCGCGCCGTTGCTCGCCGCTGCCTGGGCAATCCCCCAGGCAATCGAGTGATCGTTGGCAACCCCCATGACGAGGCCGCGTTTTCCTTCCAGCAGCGCTTGTCCCCCCATTGATTCCGCACGCTCGTTCGTTTGCGGGTATCGACAACAAAGCAACGCAGTTTAACGAGTTAGGCCTGCGCACGGAAGGAGGGAGCGGAGGTCTGCGAGATCAGCCGGAGGGCCGGCGACCTACCCGTCGTGCCGCCGGAACGCCAGCGTCGCGTTGGTGCCGCCGAAACCGAAGCTGTTGGTCATCACGCAGTTGATATCGGCGTCGTCGATCCGTGTGGGGACCAGGGGCATATCGCCGAGGGCCTCGTCGGGATCGTCGACATTGGCCGAAGCGGCGATGAAATTATGCTCCATCATCAGCAAGCTGTAGATCGCCTCCTGCACGCCGGTGGCGCCCTGGGCATGTCCGGTCAGCGATTTGGTCGAGGAGAAGGGTGGGATGCGGTTGGCCTTATCGAAGACTATGCGGATCGCCTCCAACTCCTTCGTATCGCCGACAGGCGTAGCGGTGGCGTGGGCGTTGATGTAGTCGATCGGCGCGCCGACATTTTCCATGGCCAGCTTCATGCAGCGCGCCGCGCCCTCGCCCGAAGGCTGGACCATATCGGCGCCGTCCGAGGTGGCGGCGTAGCCGACCAGCTCGCCGTAGATCTTAGCGCCGCGCGCTTTCGCCCGCTCCAGCTCCTCGAGCACGACGACGCCGCCGCCGCCGGAGATGACGAAGCCGTCGCGATTGGCATCGAAGGGCCGCGAGGATTTCTCGGGCGTATCGTTATATCCCGCCGACAGCGCCGGCATCGCGTCGAACAGCATCGACAGGGTCCAGTGCAGCTCCTCGCCGCCGCCGGCGAAGACGATGTCCTGCTTGCCGAGCTGGATCAGCTCCGCGCCATTGCCGACGCAGTGCGTGCTGGTCGAGCAGGCGGAACTGATCGAATAGCTGAGTCCCTTTGTTCCGAATGCGGTCGAAAGGTTTGCCGAGTTGGTGCTGGACATCACCCGGGGCACCATGAAGGGGCCGATCTTGCGGGTGTTGCCCTTCTCGCGCAGGGTATCGGCGGCGCGCACCTGGTTGCTGGTCGACGGCCCGCCGGAGCCCATAACCAGTCCGGTGCGCTCGCTGCGAACATCTGCGTCCTCCAGCCCGGCATCCTCGATGGCTTCGCGCATGGCGATGTAGTTGTAGGCCGCCCCATCGCCCATGAAGCGCCGCAGGCGGCGGTCGATCAATTCCTCGATGTCGATTTTGATCGTCCCGGCGACGTGGGAGCGGAAGCCGCGTTCCTTGTATTCCTCAACGAATTCGATACCGGAGCGGCCTTCGCGCAAGCTATCGACGACCTCGGCCTTATCATTGCCGATGCTGGAAACAATGCCGATCCCGGTCACCACGACGCGCCGCATAGCCTGCCTCTAATTCCCTATTCCTGCGCGGTGCCGGTGGAAAGACCGACTTTCAGGCTGGTGGCTTCGAAGGCGGTTTCGCCGTCGACCTTCATGAGCCCGTTGGCGATGCCAAGGACCAGTTTTCGCCGGATCACCCGCCTGAAGTTTATGTGATAGGTGAGCAGCTTGGCGCTCGGCAGGACCTCGGCGGTGAACTTGACTTCGCCGACGCCCAGCGCCCGCCCGCGGCCGGGTTCGCCCAGCCACGCCAGATAGAAGCCGATGAGCTGCCACAGCGCATCGAGGCCAAGGCAGCCGGGCATGACCGGGTTGCCCAGGAAATGGCATTCGAAGAACCACAGATCGGGGCGAAGGTCGAGTTCGGCAACGATCTCGCCCTTGCCGTGTTCGCCGCCCTCCTCGCTGATATGGGTGATGCGGTCGAACATCAGCATCGGCGGCGCCGGAAGCTGCGCGTTGCCCGGGCCGAACATCTCGCCGCGACCGCACTCCAGCAGCTCCTCATAGCTAAAGGCGTGTCTGTCGGTAAGGCCCCCCACACTCAAGCTACCGCTTCGCTCGTCGGAGTCGTCCTCCAGCTTGCGCGCTGGATCGTCCATTTCGGTGATACTCCTGTCCATAACCACATTGCGCGCACGCCAAATCGCGAACCGCGCTAGGCCCACCCCTTGCCGTTCCCCGGCTTCGTCCTCTTAATCCAACGCATATATGAACCGAATAGTCTAAATGCCAGCCCGGTAAGACGGCGTACCGATAATCCCCCTTAGGTTCACGCAAAGTCGTTTAAATTCCATTGAGCCCAGCCATCACCACGTCAGGCGCGTTCGAGAAGACCGCATCCACCCCCCAGCCGAAAAGCTCACGCGCGCGCGCCGGATCGTCGAGCGTATAGGCGCCGAGCACAAAGCCGCGCGACTTGACCGCCTGGGCATCCGCCCGCGACAACCTATCGTGCGCTGCGTTAACGCAAGAACAGCCGAACACGGCCACCTGCCGATGCCAATTACGCGGCAGTGATTTGACCAGCAAACCGCTCGGCCAGGGCGATCCCAGTTTCCGCAAGGCTGCCAACACCTTGCGGTCGAAGCTCGAGAGCAGAGCCGGTGGAAGGTGCCGCGGCCAGCCCTCGGCCAGAACCTCAAGCACCGCCGAAGCGAGCTCGCGCTGGTGTTGGCGATTGGGTTTAAGCTCGATATTGACACCCAGCCCCAACTCACCGGCGAGCCGGACGGCTTCGTCGAGGCGGGGCACGCGCTCGCCGGCGAATTCGGGGGCAAACCAGGCGCCGGCATCGAGACCGGCGATCTTACCGAAGCACGTGCCAGCGACCGGGCCCCGGCCGCTCGTCGTGCGCTCGAGCCGGGCATCGTGGATGATCACGGCAACCCCATCGGCGCTGAGGCGTGTGTCGAACTCAATCCAGGTGACTCCCCGTCTGGCCGCTTCGCGAAATCCGGCAAGAGTATTTTCCGGCGCATAGCTCATCGCGCCGCGATGGCCGATCACACGCGGTAAAGCGGGACGCTTATCCATCACCGGTCATCAATAATCAGCGGCCTGGGATATTCTAGAAACGTCGCGAACCGGCCCTTCCCTTGCGAAATACGGAAGGGCCGGAAATTGCTCCTTACCTCAGCGGGCGCGGGCGCGCTCGCGCGAGGGCAGATCCAGCTCATCGCCGGTTGCCTGGTCGACGACCCGCATCGAGAGCTTGATCTTGCCGCGATCGTCGATCGCCAGCACCTTGACCTTGACCTCTTCGCCTTCGTTGGTGATGTCGGTGACCTTGCCGACCCGCTCCTGCGCCATCTCGGAGATATGGACGAGACCATCCTTGGCGCCGAGGAAGTTCACGAAGGCGCCGAAATCGACGACCTTCACCACCTTTCCCGTGTAGATCTTGCCAACCTCGGGTTCGGCGACGATCGATTGGATCCAGTCGATGGCCTTCTGGGCGGCGGCATCGTCGACCGCCGCGACCTTGATTGTCCCGTCGTCGTCGATGTCGATCTTGGTTCCGGTCTGCTCGGTGATCTCGCGAATAACCTTACCACCAGTACCGATAACCTCGCGAATTTTCTCCTTGTTGATGGTGATCGTGGTGATTCGCGGGGCGTGCTCGGAGACCCCCTCGCGGGCGCCTTCGAGCGCCTTTGCCATTTCATCCAGAATGTGCATCCGGCCGTCGCGCGCCTGATCGAGCGCCGTGGCCATGATATCCTCGGTGATCGAGGTGATCTTGATGTCCATCTGCAGGGAGGTGATGCCCTTATCGGTTCCGGCGACCTTGAAGTCCATGTCGCCCAGATGGTCCTCGTCGCCGAGGATGTCTGAAAGGATGGCGACCCCGTCATCCTCCTTGATCAGACCCATCGCGATACCGGCGACCGGGCGGGTCAGCGGCACCCCGGCATCCATCATCGACAACGAGCCGCCGCAC
>JAPULJ010000462.1 GCA_027295145.1 Alphaproteobacteria bacterium
GAGACCAGCACGCCGGAGGCCTCGCTCCAGATCACGACGCTCGTATACTTCGTGAGATCGACGCCGTCGGGGATGCGGTAATTCTGCGCACCCATGAACGCCCGCAACCGGCCGAGATCGACATACATCGTTTCCTTGACGTCGGCCGAATTGCGGATTGTCGCCTTGGGCACCAGGTAGACGTGGAATTTGGGGCCGGGACCGACCGCGAAGTCCTGCTCCAAACGCAGGACCTTTGCATGCACGGTTACTTTGCCCTTGCCGTAGTGGATCGGATCGTCTGGGTCGGCTTGGATAAAAGTGCCGCGCGCGATTACGCGCTCGTTTGCCGCGATAAGTGCATCAATCGCCGGCGGGGCCGGGAAGATGAAGCGAGTGACCAGAATGCCAACCGCGAACCCGGCGGCGATACCGAGTACGCCGCCCCAGACAAAGCTGGTGAATAAACGTCGCATTAAACCGAAATATCCAAATTGGTATTCATTGCAGCATCCATCTTGGCTAATTGCCGGTTAAGCGGGGCAGCCCTCGCACCCGCCCAGCGCTTGCGGTAAACTACGATCGGTCATTCCAACGACCGATCAGTATTAGGAGTCTGTTCGGACATTTATCCCCGCTTCTACAGGGGAACTATTATTACTTGGTTAAATGTCCTCGAAGCGGAACGCTTCGCCCGACCGTACGATGCGGCCGGCGGTGGGCGTTGGGAAATGGGCGGTGAGGAAGGCCGTGTCGGTTTCGGCGACCTGATCGATGATGCGCGCTCTTGTCTCGGCCGACTGAACGGGGTCGGCGCGGCGGGCTAAAGTCCCCTATGGTAATAGAGATTGATCCGCAAGATGTTCGTTCGCCGGTATCTCCTAAAGCTGCTGACCGGCGGGCCACCGGAGCCCAAAGACCGAGCCAATAATGCTCAATCATGCGCTTGCTGTGAATAATTGTGGTTCAAAAGTGGGTCTGACGCCCTTACTGCTTTGGCAATCGCGCCTAATCCGGCAATGCCGACAAGCACCTCGCCCGAATTGATATGCGGTTCAAAATCATAAACATTGCTCGCATTTGCCATCGTCTTGGCGCACACTCTACGAACTCACCAGGGCCCCCCAGTGGGAAAGTGGGTCAAATGGAAAATTTGGCTAATTTGGGAGGGGTATCATGAGAGCGTTGGTATTCGGTATTGGCCTTGCGGCGGCCGGAGCGGTTGCCGTGGGAGCGTTGGGAATCCGGGCCGGAAAGGCCGCCGAAGAGGAATACAAGCCCAAGGTGACAGTGAAGACACTCGTTCAGGAATCCTTGGCCAACGTCAAGGGTAAGAAGGTCATCATCAAACATTTTTCGGTGCCACCCGGGCATGTCGGGGGAAAGCATATTCACCCCGGTTCCGTCTACGTCTATGTCCTCGAAGGTGCGCTCACGATTGAAGTGAAAGGGCAAAGTACCCAGACAGTCTCAGTGGGCAAGCTCTACAAAGAGCCCTTAGGTCGGGTAATGCAGACCCGAAATTTGAGCGCGAAAGGCTGGACTAAATTCGTCGTTTTTCAAATTGGCGATGAAGGCAAACCGATGATGATAAAGGCGAAGTGATAGAACGCGACTCTCAGAATGAGCGAAGCTGCAGCCCCGCTGAAATGACTGTTGGGTTTAGGAGTTCGGCCCTTGGCGGAAAGCCGCGATAGGATACCGAATTGGATAGGCCGAATTTTCTGCCTGTTCGGCTTCCACGACTACCGCCTCAATGAGGTGGTCGGCGCATTTGGCGCAGGTGGCCAAGTGCAGAAGGTGGAATGTCGCCGCTGTGGATACACCACCACGCGTTCAGGATGAAGCTGTTATAGCCGTAGGGGAAAAAAGTCTCTCTGACCCTATTCAGAAATAGTCGCCCGAATAAAATCTAAAAGTGAACATTTTTAATACTGCTCAAGTATTGCCCATTCTTATAGTCCCTTGTCTACCCCTGCCCTTCCACACCAAGCGTACGGCTGATATAAACACAACAGCTCGTTGAGTTTTAATCTCAAAAAAACTTCGTAACGAATTGTTTATTAATAATATAATGTGCTGAGCTGGCTTTCACTGGCGAAGCTGGAGGTACGTGTCATAGTGGTGAAATCTTCGCTGGATATGAAAGGGCTGATCGGGCTGGTCGCCGGCGGGAAGCCGTTGAGCGAGGCGGATGCGCAGGCCGCCTTCGACGTGATGATGTCCGGGGATGCAACGCCGGCGCAAATCGGCGGCTTTCTTATGGCCCTAAGAGTGCGCGGGGAAAGCGTGTCGGAGATCACCGGTGCCGCCCGCGCGATGCGGGCCAAGGCGGTGGCCATCAAGGCGCCGAAAGGAGCCATCGACACAGTCGGCACGGGCGGCGATGCCGCCGGTACGTTCAACGTATCGACGGCTTCGGCAATCGTCGTCGCCGGCTGCGGCGTGCCGGTGGCCAAGCATGGGAACAAGGCCTTTACCTCGAAATCGGGGGCGGCCGACGTGCTGGCAGCGCTCGGCGTCAATCTCGATGCGGACTTCTCGCTGGTCGAGCGGGCGCTCGTTGAGGCCAATATCTGCTTCATGATGGCGCCGCGCCATCACGGGGCGATGCGCCACGTCGCCGGCCCGAGGGTCGAGTTGGGCACGCGGACGATCTTCAACATCCTGGGGCCAATCTCCAACCCCGCCGGGGTCCGTTGCCAGCTCGTCGGTGTGTTCTCGAAAGCTTGGCTCGAACCGATCGCAACGGTGTTGGGCAAGCTCGGATCGGAGCGCGCCTGGATCGTTCACGGGTCCGACGGGCTCGACGAGGTGACGCTGACCGGCCCTACTCATGTCGCCGAGTTGAAGGACGGCAAGGTGCAGACATTCGAAGTCTCGCCTGAAGATGCCGGGCTAACGCCGTGCCGGCCCGACGATCTCAAAGGCGGCGATCCCGAGGAGAATGCGGCAACGATGCAGGCGCTGCTGGCGGGCGAAAGCGGCCCGATCCGTGACTTCGTGTTGATCAACGCGGGGGCCTCGCTGATTATTGCAGGTCGGGCAGCGGACTTAAGGGAAGGCGTTGGGCTGGCGGCCCAGTCCATCGACAACGGCAAAGCTCGCGCTGCCCTCGAAAAACTCGTCGCCATCTCTAACGAGCCGATGCCAATACTCGAGGAGGATGCGCCCGAGGACGAAGAAGACACCAGGGCCAGCGACGCATGAGCAATGCGCTAACCCGCATCTGCGCCGATACCGCCGATGAGATTGCTCGGCGCAAATCAGCGCGTCCGCTGGCTGAGGTCGAGGCGGCGGCAAAGGACGCGCCGCCGGTACGCGGGTTCGCCGATGCTCTCATCACAGGGGCCGGACCATCGCTGATTGCCGAGATCAAGAAGGCCTCGCCGAGCGCCGGGCTCATCCGCGCCGATTTCGATCCGGTCGTGCTGGCGCGCGCCTACGCGGCGGGCGGCGCGCGCTGCCTTTCGGTGCTCACCGATGCGCCGTATTTTCAAGGCGACGACGCGCATCTGGTGGCGGCGCGGGCGGCGGTTTCGTTGCCGGTCCTGCGCAAGGATTTCATGCTCGATCCTTATCAGGTGCCCGAATCACGGGCCTTAGGCGCCGACTGCATCCTCATCATCATGGCCGCGCTGGGAGACGCCATGGCGCGCAACCTCGCCGAGGCGGCCGCCGCGTGGGGCATGGATGCGCTGGTCGAAGTGCATGACGAGGCCGAGCTGACCCGAGCCCTCGCCCTACCCTGCCGGCTGATCGGGATCAACAACCGCGATCTCAAGACGCTTCGCACCAGCCTCTCGGTGACCGAACGGCTGGCCGCAGACGTTCCGGAAGACCGAGTACTGGTCGCTGAAAGCGGGATCGCCAGCCCCGACGACCTCAAGCGGCTGACCAGGGTCGGCGCACGGGCTTTTCTGGTCGGTGGCGCTTTGATGGCGCAGGCAGACGTCGAGGCGGCGACGCGGGCGCTTCTGAGTACGCCCAAGAAACGTGAACGCGCGCGCGTTTGAAGCGATGATCCGGCAAAGATGATAAAGGCCCGCATCGTGGAATTTTCCCTCGTGGTCCTCGCCGGCTTTGGGCTCGGGGTGCTGCTGTCCTTGGCTGTGGGGCGCTACGCGGGTAGTAATTTCCTCATCGGCATGTTCGCTTCGCTGGGCCTGTGGTACGGGCTCAGGCTGCTTCGCTGACCAACGGCAAGGGACCGGAGATAATGGCGCACTTCACCCATTTCGACGACAAAGGCAAGGCCCGTATGGTCGATGTCTCCGACAAGAAGTCGACCGACCGACTCGCCATTGCTTCCGGGACGGTGACGATGGCGTCCGATACCTTGGCAATGATAGCCGGTGGGTCGGCCAAGAAGGGCGATGTACTGGGGGTCGCGCGGCTGGCCGGGATCATGGCGGCGAAACGGGCTTCGGAGTTGATCCCGCTGTGCCATCCCCTGCCGCTGAGTTCTGTCGAAGTCGATCTGGTTTGTAATGAAAAAACAAACGCGGTCGAGATTACCGCGCGCTGCAAAACGAGCGGCCCGACCGGCGTCGAGATGGAAGCGTTGACCGCGGTCTCGGTGGCGGCGCTGACGGTCTACGATATGTGTAAATCGGTCGACCGGGCGATGGTGCTGAGCGAGATTCGGCTGGAAGAGAAATCCGGCGGCAAGTCGGGAACATTCCGGCGCGGCGAATGATCCCCGTCGCCGAGGCGCTGGCGCGGATCACTGGTGCGTTCACACCACTTTCGGCCGAACAGGTCGGGCTGACGAATGCGCTCGGCCGGGTGCTGTCCGAAGATGTTGTCTCGCGCCGCTCGCAACCGCCGGTCGCGGTCTCGGCGATGGACGGCTATGCGGTCCGTGCAGAGGACGTATCGAGCGTGCCGACGGTGCTCAAACGCATCGGCGAAGCGCCGGCGGGCAGCGTCTTCGAAGGCGTCGTCGGGCCCGGCGAGGCGGTGCGCATCTTCACCGGCGGCCCCGTGCCCAAGGGCGCCGACGCCATCGTCATCCAGGAAAACACCGAGGTTGACGGGGCGCGCATCACGGTCAAGGAAAGCTCGGGTCCGGGACATTACATCCGCGAGGCCGGGCTCGATTTTTCGCAAGGCGTAGTCGGGCTCAAGGTCGGCACCAGGCTGGGCCCGGCCGAGATTGGCTTGGCCGCGGCGATGAATGTGCCCTGGCTGAAGGTACGGCGCCGGCCGCGCATCGCCGTGATGGCGACGGGTGATGAGATCGTCATGCCTGGCGAGCCCATCGGGCCGCACCAAATCGTCAGCTCGAACGGGCCGGCGATGTCCGCTTTCATCGCCGAGCGCGGCGGCGTGCCGATCGATCTCGGCATCGCCGGCGACACTGAGGCATCGATACGCGAAACCGCTGCCGGAGCCGCCGGGGCCGATCTCCTGGTGACTTGCGGCGGGGCTTCCGTGGGCGAGCACGATCTGATCCAGAGCGCCCTCGCACCCGACGGGCTGGCGGTCGATTTCTGGAAGATCGCGATGCGCCCCGGCAAGCCGCTGATCTTCGGCCAACTCGGGCAGACACCGCTGCTCGGCCTGCCCGGCAACCCGGTGTCGAGCATGGTCTGCGCCATCCTCTTCCTGGCACCGGTAATCGAAAAAATGCTGGGGGTTGAAAAAGCACCCGGCGTCGCCCAAACCGCCCGCCTCGGTCACGACGTTATGGCCAACGACCGGCGCCAAGATTATCTGCGCGCCACGCTCGCACGTGATACGGATGATGCGCTGATCGCCACGCCCTTCGAGAAACAGGACAGCGCAATGTTGGCGCGTTTCGTAGCTGCCGACTGCCTCATCGTGCGACCGCCCAACGCGCCCGCGGCGAAGCAAGGCGACATCGCTGAAATCATCCTGCTGGGCTAAGTTGGGCCTTTGTGTAGCAGTGGGCTCTATTCGAACGAAGATCCAAGCTGCGCCCACATCGTGGTGTATTGTGCGAGACGCTCTACTGCGCAGGAGAGTCGCAGATGTTCGCTCGACCGCTTTCAATTGCCTTCTGTTTCTTCCTGATGCTAGCCGGTCCCTCGCCTGCGGCCGAGGGCGGGGGTATTGCCGGTGAGCGCGAGGCAGTGGCTGCGGTAATCGCCCGGCAGCTCGAAGCATTCCGGCGCGACGACGGCGCCGCCGCCTATGCCCAGGCAGCGCCAATTGCGCGTCGGCGGTTCCCGACCGTGGCCATCTTCATGCGCATGGTTCGGCGCGGGTACGCCCCGCTCTACCGGGCCCGAAACATGCACTTTGGCCGCTTGCTCCGGGCCAATGGCAAGATCCTCCAGGAAGTCACCCTGACCGGGCCCAAGGGCCAACGCCACCTCGCGCTCTACCAGATGCAGCGCCAGCCAGACGGCACCTGGAAGATATCAGGGGTCGTGCTCCTGGCGCCTCGGGAGAAAGAGATCTGAGCCAGGCAACGCGCTTGGTGGTGCTAAGCAAAAAATCGTGAGTTGATCGGAAGGCTTTCCACGACAACCGCTTTCATCCGTTACGCCGAGATTAAAGTACGCCATGCTATTTCGGCGCTCTAATATTCAATTCGGGACATTATCAACGCTTGACGTTCTCCGTGAACCAAACTAGAACATGTATACGGTTTGCATTTTGTTCTATATCTGGTGTGTTCGTCCGAAGGTGCCGGTCCTCGCACCGGACGATCGAGAAAGGAGCCCTGCGGAATGCTGACACGCAAGCAACACGAACTGCTGATCTACATCAACAATCATATCGCCAACCAGGGCACCTCGCCGTCCTTCGACGAGATGAAGGACGCCCTCGATCTAAAATCCAAATCGGGTATCCACCGCCTCATCATGGGGCTCGAGGAGCGCGGCTTCATCCGCCGCCTGCCCCACCGGGCGCGGGCGCTCGAAGTCGTGCGCATGCCCGAAACGGCAGCGGTCGGTACCAACCCGCGCAAGCCGGCACGCAACCGTAAGTTCACCCCCAACATCATCCAGGGCGACTTTACACATGCGCTGCACGGCACGCCGGTGACCACGACCCACGAATCTGTCGAACTGCCTTTATACGGCAAAATTGCCGCCGGCACCCCGATCGAGGCCCTGCGCAACCCCGACCGTATCGAGGTTCCCGGCGCCATGCTTGGTCGCGGCGAGCACTACGCGCTCGAGGTCGAGGGCGATTCGATGATCGATGCCGGCATTCTCGACGGCGATACCGTCGTCATTCAACGCTGCGAGACGGCCGAGAACGGCACCATCGTCGTCGCCCTGATCGAGGATACCGAGGTCACTCTCAAGCGCCTGCGCCGCAAGGGCGCCTCGGTGGCTCTCGAACCCGCCAACAAGAAGTACGAGACCCGCATCTTCGGCCCCGACCAGGTCCAGATCCAGGGTAAGGTGGTAGGGCTGATGCGCCAGTTCAGCTGAGAGCGGATCGCGCCGTCGGTTTATTTTGCTGCAATCACCACCTCGATGCTTCCCGTTAAAGGGGGGGAGCGCGACCCATTAATCCATAAATTCTTGAACGCCCGCAGATATTTGGCGTCGAAATGGGCTGCTGCCGTCGGAGTATGGACGTTGATATGAGCAACGTAGACAACAGCATAAATTACATTGAGTTCCCGATGCGGAATGCGGCGGAGACGAAGAAATTTTACAATCGAGCGTTCGGATGGGAATTTACCGATTGGGGTCCGAATTATGTGAGCTTTTCCGGAGCTAATATTGATGGCGGATTTAATGCTGATGATGATGCGCTGATATCGGCCCCGGGAGTTCTTATTGTTCTCTACGCCGCTAACCTCACTCGGAAATTGGAGGAGGTTATTGAAGCTGGCGGGAAAGTTTCCAGACCGATTTATGAGTTTCCCGGAGGAAAAAGGTTCCACTTTGTGGACCCGAACGGAAATCAGCTAGCGATTTGGTCGGAATAGCGTCTTAGTGCGCGACGCTGTACCCTTCGGCCCGGTAATCTAACTTCACCGGCGCTGTCGTCTCACCCGTTCAAATCGCCGAGGCCCGGTCCGCTTCCGTATAGTACTCTCCGGACGGCGCGTCCAGGGGCGCTCGCCCTGGCGACCGCGCACGGTGCCGACGGCGATGCGGCCGGGCAGCAAACTCAGGGCGTGGGCCCCTTTTCGCCACAGATCGAAGCGGTCGATTACAAGCCGCGCCGATGAACAACGCCGGCGCGCCGGGATCGTGGCGATGATTGCGGTGGCCTTGGCGCAATCCTCGCCCAGCGCCCTCGGGTCACGCACCAGAGCCACGGTATGGCCGCGCGCCCGGTAGATGCATCCAAGGCTGTCGCAGCGCATGGGGATTTTGGCGTTGATGGCGGCCCCGGGCCAGTCGGGTGAGACGGCCTGCCCGGCGCGACGCAGCCAGGACGATCCCTGGAAGCGTCCGATCCGCCGCGATGAAAGGACCAGCCGCCCGTCGAGCGACTTGACGGCCAGCAACCGACCGTCTTCGGAGATTAGAATGTCCGGGGTACGCGACATCAAACCGGTGGCTAGACCGAGCAGCACGAGCGGAACTCCGGCGAGACGCCAGCGTCCCCGCCACAGGGTGAGCCATAGTCCGCCGAGACTCGCCGCGACGAGCCCCCAATCCGGCATTGCCGGCAGCATGGCTACGGCGCTGGGCCAACCGGCGACCTGTTTGGCGACGGCGATTACCGCCTCAATCCCCCACCCCATCGGCGCCAACGCCAGCCCTTCGAGGCCGAAGGGCATCAGAAACAATGCCAGCAGCCCCCACGGCATGATCCACAGCGCGGTCAGCGGCACCGCTACCATATTGGCGGCTAGGCCATAGAAGGCGAAGCGGTTGAAGTGGAAGACAGCGAAGGGCGCGGTGGCCAGCCCGGCGATGAATGTCGTCAGGAGGCTCCCTCCGGCATTGGTGGTGATGCGCCCGAACCAGGGGTTGCCATCGCCGCGCCAGCCGGCAATGCGCTCGCGTAGAGCTTCGTAGACCGCGACCAGCGCAATCACCGCGGCGAAAGACATCTGGAAGCTGACGCTGAGCAGACTTTCGGGAGCCAGCAGAAGTATCGCCGTCGCCGCCCAGGCGACGAGGCGCATCGAGATGGCGGTGCGGTCAACCAGCACGCCGAGCAGTACGATCGCCAGCATGATCGTCGCCCGCTGGGCCGGCACCGTGGCGCCGGTCAGCAACATGTAACCCACCGCCCCCGCCAGCGCCGCCAACGCCGCCCACTTTTTGATCGGGTGGCGCAATGCCAACTTCTCGCTCAAGGCCAGCCCGGCGCGGACGCTGAAGAACAGAATCATAGCGACGAGGCTCAAATGGAGCCCCGAGATGGCCAGCAAATGCGCCAGCCCCGAATCCCGGATATTGGCCATCACTTTAGGTGGGATACCGCCGCGCTCGCCGGTCAGAAGGGCCGCCGCGACTGCTGCCGGCGCCCCGTCGAGCGCGCTGGTGATCCGCTTTGTGACCGATTGGCGGAGCACCGCCAGGGCGATTGATGACGAGCCGCCTTGGGCACTGCGCGCGCGGTCGATTTCCGGGCTGCTGAGGACGAACCCGACGGCGCCGATCCGGCGGAAATAGTCGCGCCGGGCGAAGTCGAAGGCACCGGGTGCGGCCGCCCGCGGCGGCGGCATTAGTACGGCGCGCACGCTGATCCAGTCACCAGGCTTCAGAAAAGGCGTGCCGCGCCGGTCGCGCACGCGGATCAAAGCCGGGGTCTTGTCAGCCGGCAGTTTTCCGACCGATAGGCGATCGAGGGTCAGGCGGCGGCCCTTGCCGATTTGCTCGACCACGCTCACGCGCCCGGTGACGGCCACCGCGCCCATGCGCTTGTGAAGAGCCGGAGCGGCGAGCGTAGCGGTGCGCAGTTGAGCGCCCGCGAACCCCACCGCCGCTGTCAATACGGCGAGCGCCAGAAGCAGAGGCGCCAGCCACGCCCGCACGGCGATTGCGGCAAACGCTGCACCGAGGACTGCAAAGGGTCCGATCCATGGGGCCGGCTCGACCGGCAGCGCGAAATAGATTCCGATCCCCGAACCCAAGCCCACCGGAACCCATAGGGCCCAGCGTTCGCGCTCCTCGGCCAGGGCCGCGCCGAGGGCGCCGAAACTGACACGATATCGCCCGGGGGCGTTCGCGAAATCGCTATCAAGCGCCCATTCGCCATGAAGCTCCCGTGACACCGTACCCGCGCTCCCGGATGCAACCGCTGTGCTTGTATGCTAAAGAGCCGGCCCGGAGCACGCCACACTTCTACCCAACTTTAGATCGAGCAGCGAATGAACGTCGTTACCCGTTTCGCCCCCTCGCCGACCGGTTTCCTGCATATCGGCGGCGCCCGCACGGCGCTGTTCAACTGGCTGTTTGCCCGCCACCATGGCGGTGAGTTCCGCCTGCGCATTGAGGATACCGATCTGAAACGCTCGACCAAGGAGGCCAAGGCGGCGATCCTCGACGGGCTCGAATGGCTTCAACTGGATTGGGACGGCGAGGTCGTCTACCAGTCGGCCCAGCGGGCGCGGCACGCAGAAATTGTCGATGAACTCCTAAATTCGGGGAATGCCTACCGTTGCTACTGCACACCAGAGGAACTGTCCGAGATGCGCGCGGCGGCCAAACGCGAGGGGCGCTCGACGCGCTATGATGGGCGCTGGCGCGACCTCGATCCGTCACAAGCGCCGGACGGCGTCGATCCCGCGATTCGTCTGCGCGCACCCCAGGACGGCGAGACAATCATCGAAGATCAAGTCCAGGGCTCCGTGCGGGTGGCTAACGAGCAGCTCGACGACATGGTACTGATGCGCACTGATGGTACACCGACCTATATGCTCGCCGTCGTCGTCGATGACCACGATATGGACATCAGCCACGTTATCCGAGGTGACGACCACCTGAACAACGCTTTCCGCCAAATCCAGATCTATCGCGCCCTCGACTGGGAGCCGCCGGCCTTCGCCCACATCCCTCTGATCCACGGGCCGGACGGTGCGAAACTCTCCAAGCGCCATGGCGCGCTGGGCGTCGATACCTACCGCCAGATGGGGATGCTGCCGGCGGCGATGCGCAACTATCTCCTGCGACTGGGTTGGTCGCATGGTGACGACGAGATCATTTCGACCAAGCGGGCGGTGGATTGGTTCGATCTCGACAGCGTCGGCAAGTCGCCGGCGCGCTTTGATATGGCAAAACTAGAAAGCCTCAACGCACAGTATCTACGCGAGACCGGCGAAGTGGCACTGGCGGCGATGATCGCGCCGATTATCGAATCCAGCATCGGCGCGGCTCTCGACGGTCCGGCCCGGGATTGCCTTACCCGCGGCATGAAGGGGCTGAAGCCGCGAGCGGATACCCTCGTCGCGCTGGCCGCGGCTGGCGTTTTCTACGTGCGCCGCCCGAAATTCACCGACAAGGCGATCAAATTGCTTGACGTGGAAGCGAGGGAGATTCTGGCGGCAGTTGCTGGAAAACTCGCGGGGCTCGAAGAGTGGAGCGAGGACGGTCTCGAAACAAGCTTGCGCGCCTTCGCCGAGGACAGCGATCCACCCCTGAAATTTGGCCAACTCGCCCAGCCCCTGCGCGCCGCGATCACCGGCTCGACCACTTCGCCGGGCTTGTTTGAGGTTCTGGAAGTGCTTGGCCGCGACGAGGTTCTGCGGCGGATCGGAAATATTCCCGACTAGCTGACTTTTCCGGCGATTGAATGGTATAGTGAAGGCCAGACGAGCGATGGCCGGGTGAAACTTGATCGCCCCTGCACCGCCGGGTGCAAGACGACAATCAGGAGTTTGGATGAGCAAAGTTACAGCGAAAATCGAATCCGCTGCGCAAACGGATTCTGTCACCCTTATCGATAACGCCTCGAACAAGTCGGTCGAACTACCGTTGCTCCATGGCACCGAGGGGCCGAAGGTCGTGGATATCCGCCGTCTCTATGCCGAGACCGGCTTCTTCACCTTCGATCCAGGATACACGGCGACCGGCAGCACCGAATCGAAGATCACCTTCATCGATGGAGACAAGGGCATCCTCCTGCACCGGGGCTACCCGATCGAGGAACTGGCCGAACACGCGACGTTTCCCGAGGTCTGCTACCTGCTGCTCAACGGTGAGTTGCCGACGCCAGCGGAATACGAGAAGTTCGAACACACGATCGCTCGTCATACTATGCTGCACGAGCAGATCACCTACTTCTACCGCGGCTTCCGGCGCGACGCCCACCCCATGGCGATCATGTGCGGAGTGGTCGGCGCTCTGTCGGCCTTCTACCACGATTCGACGGATATCGACGATCCGCACCAGCGCATGGTGGCCTCGCACCGGATGATCGCCAAAATGCCGACGATTGCGGCGATGGCCTACAAATTCTCGATCGGCCAACCCTTCATGTATCCGCGCAACGATCTGAACTACGCCGTGAACTTTCTCTACATGACCTCTGCGGTACCGTGCGAGGAGTACGTAATCGATCCGATCGTCTCCCGCGCCATGGACCGTATTTTCATCCTCCACGCTGACCACGAACAGAACGCTTCGACCTCGACCGTGCGTCTTGCCGGTTCCTCGGGGGCCAACCCCTTCGCCTGCATCGCGGCGGGGATCGCTTCCTTGTGGGGCCCGGCCCATGGCGGCGCCAACGAGGCAGTGCTCAAAATGCTTCATGAAATCGGCGACAAGTCGCGGATCCCCGAATTTCTTAAGCGGGCCAAAGACAAGGACGATCCCTTTCGCCTGATGGGCTTCGGTCACCGGGTCTATAAAAATTACGATCCGCGCGCCAAAGTTATGCAGGAAAGTTGCCACGAAGTACTCAACGCCCTCGACAAAAAGGACGATCCGATTCTTGAACTGGCAATGGAGCTCGAACGGATTGCCCTCGAGGACGAGTACTTTATCGAAAAAAAGCTGTTCCCCAATATCGACTTTTACTCTGGCATAATCCTGCAGGCGATCGGCTTCCCGATCTCTATGTTCACCGTGTTGTTTGCTGTGGCGCGGACCGTCGGCTGGGTCGCCCATTGGAATGAGATGATTGAGGATCCTCACCAGAAAATCGGCCGACCGCGGCAGCTTTATACCGGACCCTCGCAACGCCCATACGTCGCCAGGGAGAAGCGGCGCTGACCCGCGAAAGATCTAGCACGGCGAGATCGCGTCCCATCGGGGAGGTGTCCGGGCCGGCGGATGCAATCCAACGCCCGCATATCAACAAGCCGGCCAACGACAATCGAATGCCCGTGCACCGATGGCTTGCTCTGTGGGCTTTCCCGCTCGCTGTTCTGGCCCTGGTGGCAGCGGCGATCGTGTGGGGACTCGGCTGAGCGATTGGAGGTAGTTTTCACTGGATCGGCGCGGGAGGATTTTTATGGGAGAATTGCCCGGGAATACGTCGAACGCAATTACCCTGCCGCCCTTCATCTATCTCGGCTTTCTTGGGGTAGGGCTCGCCGCTGACTTCGCCCTCCCCTACTCCCTCCTGCCGAACGCGGTCCAGTTTTCCCTTGGCGCGGCGATAATCGTTTCGAGCATCGCCATCCTTCCTTTCGCCATCACCCGCTTTCGCGCCGCCGGCACCAGCGTCGACGTGCGCCAGCCGACGACGGCCATCATCACCGACGGCGTCTACCGGTTTTCGCGCAATCCGATCTACCTCGCCATGACCCTGCTCGTCGCCGGCATCGGCGTCGCGGTCGACGGCATCTGGTTGATCGTCATGCTGGCGCCGACGCTCATCGTCATGCACTACGGCGTGATCGCCCGCGAGGAACGCTACCTCGAAGCAAAGTTCGGCGGGGAATATCTGAAGTACAAACGCTCAGTGCGGCGCTGGATCTAGAGAGTCTTATTACCCCCGATTCTCACTTCCGCTCGATCAACTCGACCTTGTAGCCGTCGGGGTCCTCGACGAAGGCGATGACGGTGGTGCCGTGTTTCATCGGGCCCGGCGGGCGCGGAATTTTGACGCCTTCCTTTGCCAAACCGGCGCAGGTCGCCTCGATGTCGGGCACACCGATGGCGATGTGGCCGTAACCATCGCCAAGCGCGTAGGGCGTGCTTTGCTCCCAGTTGTGGGTCAGTTCGAGGACCGTGTGATCGGCCTCCCCGCCATAGCCAACGAAGGCGAGGGTGAATTTGCCACCGGGGAAATCGGTGCGGCGCAGGAGCTCCATCCCCAGCAAACGAGTGTAGAAGTCGATCGATTTCTCGAGGTCGAGGACGCGCAGCATGGTGTGGAGCATGCGGTACTGGCCGGTCATTTGCTCTTCCCTTCTTCGTTTTTCGCCGCCGCTTCCGTCAACTTTTCGACATCCTTGAATAGATCGCCCAGCCGGCGCATGTGCGTCCAGTGCATCGCCGCCTCGGTCATCGGCATGGCGGGATAGCCGTACATGATCGAGTTCGGCGCTACCTTGGTGTGCAGGCCGGAGCCCGCACCGATCACCGAGTTTGCCCCGACATCGACATGGTCGGCAACGCCGACTTTGCCAGCGAGGACGACCCCGTCGCCGATGACGGCGCTGCCGGCGATACCGACCTGGGCGCAGATCATGCAGTTCTTGCCGATCTGCACGTTGTGGCCGATTTGCACCTGATTATCGATCTTAGTGCCGGGTCCCACGATCGTGTCCTTCAGCGTGCCGCGGTCGATGCTCGAATTGGCGCCGACTTCAACATCATCGCCAAGGACGACGGCGCCAAGCGAGTTCACCCGGATCAACTCCTCGTTGGTGCTCTCGATCCGGCCGGTCAATTTGGCCGATTCGAAATTACTTTGCTTCGGCGTGGTGTAGCTGAAGCCGTCGGCGCCGATCACCGCATTGGGATGCAGGATGACGCGGTCGCCGATGACCACCCGGTGAGCGACACGGACGCCAGGATGGATGAGGCAGCCCTTACCGATGCGGGCGCCGTCACCGATTGTGACGTTCTCGGTGACGATGGTCCCGGCGCCGATTACAGCGCCAGCGCAGACGCTCGAGCCGGCGCCGATGGTGACCCCCTTGCCGAGCTTGGCGTCGCCAGCGACGCTGGCGCCAGCGTCGATGCCAGTTGGGCGTTCAACCGGGACATCGAATATCACTGTGATCTCGGCCAGCGCGGTGCGTGGTCGGGCAGCGATGATATAGGCTTCGAGCAAACCCTCGGGCACCGTGACGCCTTCGGCGACGACGGCGGTGCGCGCTTTGGAGTCCTTGAGCGAGCGGAACGCTGCCTTGTCGATGGCCACGGCGAGATCACCGGGTCCGCTGGCCCTGGCTGGTTCGACCGGCCGATCGATGTCGATTGTATCATCCCCAACGACGCGGCCGCCCAGGGCTTTGGCAATTTTACCCAGATTCATTGGACCGTCACTTACTTCCGTCGGTTAGATGGATTTGCGCGCCGTTGGCCACCAGCGCGTGCCGCAGTATAGGGGCTTTGCCCGGCGCGGCCAGCGTCGATCGCGGCGAGGATCGCCCTTGCGGCCCGGGTGCTCGGCTTCTCGCCGCCGAGACCCATCTGTGTCAGCGCCTCCGCACAATCGGCGGCCTGTGCATGGCACGCGTCTTGGTTCCCAAGATAGGCCGAGATCGCTTGCTCAAGGCTGGCCGGCGTGGCCCGGTGTTGTAAATATTCGGGCTGCGCCGGGCGGCCGAGCACGATGTTGACCGGACTCACATATTTGGTCTTGAGCAGCATCCCAGCGATAAGCGCAGTCAACCAGTTGAGGCGATAGGTAACGACGCACGGCACTTTCGCGACGGCCAGTTCGACCGACACCGTGCCTGAAGCCGCCAGGGCCACGTTAGCGGCAGCAAAAGCGTCGTACTTTTCTTCCGGGTTAACGATGATCGTAGGAACCGGCCAATCCCTAACCACAGTTTCGATCAACGCGCGCAGCGATGGCAGCGTCGGGACTATTGCGGTGAGGCCGTCGTGCCGGGCGGCCAGCCGTGCCAGCGTGCCGGCGAAGAGCCCAGCGTGTCGGCGCACCTCCCCGACCCGGCTGCCGGGCAAAGCGCAGATGGCGGGCGCGCCGGCGGCGATGCCGTGACGCTTGCGAAAGCCTTTGGGATCGGTCTTGCGGCCGGCTTCCTCGATTGCCGGATAGCCGACGAAGCTGGTGACCAACCCGTGGGTTTCGAAATAAGGCGGCTCGAAGGGCAACAGCGCCATGAGATGATCGAGGAAGTGTGCGATCTTGCGCGCGCGGCCCGGCTTCCACGCCCAAACCGATGGTGCGACATAGTGGATCAGCGTGATTCCACGCCCAGTCAGCCGGCGGCTGACGCGTAACGAGAAGGCCGGCGCATCGATGGTGACAAGGGCGTCCGGTTTCGCCGCAATGGCGTCCGCCACCGTCTCGTCGATGCGGCGCAGCAGGCGCCGTATGTGCGGCACAACCTCGAACAGACCCATCACCGCCAATTCGTCGATTGGAAATAGACTGTCCAGTCCTTCGGCCTGCATCTGCGCACCACCAAGGCCGACGAAGCGTACGGCACCGGCGGTCTCGGATTTCAGCGCATTCATCAAGCGCCTTCCGAGCAAATCGCCGGATGGCTCGCCGGCGATCAGGTAGATCAATGGGCCCCGTTCGCGCATCTGGGCCATCAATCATCCACCTCGACGCCGACGACGAAGAGTCCGGCGCGGTCGGCCGCCTCGATAACTCCGGCCCGGTCGACGACCAGGGCGCCGCCGGCTTCCACCGCGATCCCGGCGAGCCCCGCCCGTTCGGCTTCTTTTAGCGTATCGACGCCAATTGTCGGTAGATCGACTTTGCGTTGCTGGCCGGGTTTAGTGACCTTGATGAGAACGCCGCTTGGCTTATCCCGGCGATGCCGGGCGCAACGGGCCAGCATCGCGTCAGTCCCCTCTTCGTCCTCGACTTCGAGCACTTGGCCGTCGCGTACGATCGCGCCCTGGCCGACATCGCGCGCGCCGACCTCGCGCGCCGCATCGATCCCCAATGCTATGTCGCGTATGTCATTGCGATTCGGCTTGAGCGCGCCGTAGGGGCCTTGGGTGGCGAGAAGATCCTGCATTACCGTCTCGATGCCGACTACGCGGGGGCCGTAGCGCTCGAATTCGGTGACAATGATTTTCAAGATTTCGTCATCGCCGAGGCGAAAGAGCCTAATGCCGAACCGGAGAATGAGGCGCAGAAGCGCAAGTATCGTCATCAGATCGGGCCGCAGCCGCCAGACCGGCATTCGACGCATCGTCCCGACGGCGACGATTTCCTCGACCCCATGTCGCCGCAGTAGCCTGAACATGCGCCTGCTTTGGCCGATCCGGGTCCAGGCGTGGGGAGCGCCGGTTACCGTATCGGAATCGGTGATACCTTCAAAAGCAAGCACGAAGATCGGCCGCCCGCCGGCCAGACAGTCGGCGACGACGTGCCCTGGAAATGCGCCGCCGCCGGCGATGATTCCGAGCTTAGGCAGCGCTTCCAGATCTCGGTAGGCAGACCGAGCGGGAGGAATCCGAGCTGATGAAATCGACGATCTCCATGACGGCTTGATTGTCGCCATACATATCGGCGACGTCGGAAAGACGCTCGCTGAGAGTGCCTTCCTCGGCAAACAATAGCCGGTAGGCGGTCCGCAGCGTTCGGATTTCTCCGCGCGAAAACCCCCGACGCTTGAGCCCAATGAGGTTCAGTCCCGTGAGCCCGGCCCGCTCGCCGGTCACAGAGCCGTAGGGAATGACATCGCGAACGACAGCCGAAAGTCCGCCGATCATGGCATGGCGGCCGATGCGAACAAATTGGTGCACGCCGCTCTGGGCGCCGAAAATTACGTAATCTTCGATGGTCACGTGCCCGCCGATCGCCGCGTTGTTTGAAAGGACGGTATGGTCGCCGATCCGGCTATCGTGGCCGATATGGACGCCGATCATGATCAGGTTGTTATCACCCACCCTGGTTACCATGCTGCCGCCGGCTGTGCCCGGGCTTATGGTCACGTGCTCGCGTATGATGTTGTTCTTGCCGATGATGAGCTCGGATGGCTCCCCGGCATATTTGATATCTTGGGGCGGCATGCCGATCGAAGCGAAGGGAAATATCTCGGTTCCAGCGCCGATCTTGGTTCGGCCTTCGATCACGACGTGGGACCTTAAGACTACACCATCCTCAAGGACAACGTCCGAGCCGAGGACGCAGTAAGGGCCGATCTCCACCCCTTCGGCGATGCTGGCGTTGGCGCCGACGATCGCCGTCGGATGGACTTCTGTCATCTATTCTTGGTCCATGATCATTGCCGAGAATACCGCCTCGGCGGCGAGTTTGCCGTCGACGATCGCCTCACCGCGAAACTTCCAGACGTTGCCGCGGCGTCGCAGCTTCTTGACCTTCACTTGGATCTGATCGCCGGGAAAGATGGGGCGTCGGAACCGCGCCGAGTCGATCAGCATGAAATAGACCAGCTTTCCTTCGGCTTCCGCGCCCATCGAATGGATCACCACGACACCGGCGGTTTGCGCCATCGCTTCGATCACCAGAACGCCAGGCATCACTGCTTGGGTTGGAAAATGACCTTGAAAGTACGACTCGTTGATCGAGACGTTCTTGATACCGGTAGCGCTCTCGTAGGGCACCAGATCGACAACCCGATCGATCATCAGGAACGGAAATCGGTGCGGAATTAACTCCATGATCCGCATAATGTCAATTTGATCGATCCGGGCTGGACCGTCGTTACTTTCTTTTGGCATGCTCGCTCAACACTCTAGCCGCGCCGGCGACGGTATACAGGATCGGCACTGGTTTTGCACGGGTGCGCGAATCACATTTTAATGAGTATTGAGCCAGCCTAATTCTGTTTTGTGAGGCCCGGACCCAGGATCACAGACGGCGGTTTCGGCTTTGGTTTCTTCGGCATTTTTAATTGCAGCACCGGAAGGCGTTTGTTCAGTCGAGTGAGGGTTTCCGTAGTAATCATCAGTTCCGGTTTGACGTATGGGGTCTGCCGGCGATCGAGTACCACGGTGTAGCCGCGTTCCCTGGCGATCTCCGCCACGACGGACTTGAGCTCCTTTTCGAACTCACGCAACGTCGCCGCGAAGGCTTGGTCGATTTCCCGCCGTTTGGCCTGAAAGCGCCGCTGAAAGAGCGCCACGCGATTGCGTAGCTGCCGGCCCCGGCGTGCTAGAGCCTGGGGCGCGAGAACGCCGCGCTGGCGGGCCAGTTTCTGGCCGGCGGTGCGTAATATTCCCTCCTCGGCGGCAATGCTGACCTGAAAGCGTTTGCGCTGTACTTCAAGCTGCTCGCGGACATTCTTCATCGCCAACGAGGTGTTGAGAATAAGTTGCACGTCTATGACCGCGAACGAGACCGGATCTTTCTTGACTTGTTGCGCCGAGGCATAGGGTGCGCTGAGGATCACAGCGGCCATGATCGCGCCCGCAAGCGCTAGGGAAAAACGTAGCTTGGGCATGGCGACTAAAACCTCGTACCGAAAGTGAAGTTGATCAGTTGTTTCTTATCGAAACTCTGCTTGACGATCGGGATGCCGACATCGACCCGGATCGGTCCAAACGGAGATTTCCACGAAATGCCGACACCGATGCTGACCCGCGGCGTGGCCTTGTCTACCAGCCCGGGGGCGGTCGCGTCGATCCCAAAAGCGCTGCCGATATCGCTCCACACGCGACCGCGGATACCGAACTCCTTGGGCAGGCCGAGAGGAAAAGTGAGTTCGACGGTGCCGGCATAGAACTGATTTGCGCCCACTGAATCATCAGTCGTCAAATCCCGCGGCCCGACCCCACCCGACTCGAACCCGCGCAGGTTGTTGCCGCCGAGAAAGAATCGGTTCGAAAGCGAGACACTCTTTCCGCTGATCCCCTGGACAATTCCGTACTCGCCGACAAGGCTGAGCACGATGTCGCTGCCGAGCGGCACGAAATAACCGCCGGTGAGCCGCGCGCGGACGAACCGCTCACTGCCGCCGAGGCCGGCAAAATCGGTGTCGAGTTTGATGAAATAGCCCGAGGACGGGTCGAACTTATCGTCACGTTTGTCGTAAATCAGGATTTGGCCGATCGCGGAAGTTAAACTACTCCCCTCTTCCATCTTGATGATCGGTGAGGCTGTCGAAGATATGTTGCGGATCGAGTCGGATTGCAGCGAATAGCGCAGTCTTTGGGTAAGGTCTTCAATAATTTCGTACCCCATGCGCAGGCGGAAACCCGTTGTTCGCTGCTCGAAGCCGCTTTCGTTGTCGAAGTCGCGGCTGACACGGAAGATGTCGAAACCGGCGGCAAGATTCCGGTCGAGAAAATATGGTTCGGTAAAGCGCAAATCGGCCTCGGTTGACCGTTGGGAAAGGGTAAAGGATATGCCGATATCCTGACCGCGACCGAGGAAGTTTTTCTCGCGCAGACCAATCGTACCAAGAGCGCCTTCCTCCGAGGAGAAGCCGGCGCCGAAGGAGAGCTCGCCGGTGGGTTTTTCCTCGATCTCGATCTTGATGTTGGTCTTGTCTGCGGCCGCTCCGGCCTGGTTGGTAATCTCCACTTTCTTGAAGAAGTCGAGGTTGCGCAACCGCCGGCGCGAGGCACGTATCTTCGACGTATTGAACGCATCGCCTTCTGAAAGCCGCATCTCGCGGCGGATAACCGAATCGCGGGTGCGCGTGTTTCCAACGATCTCGATTCGGCCGACGAACACCTTTGGTCCTTGGCGAACCAAAAAGATCACGTTGATCAGTCTCGCCTTACGGTCGCGCTTGATCAGTGGACGAACCTCGACGAAAGCATGGCCGAGGGAACCGGCGGCATCGGTTGTCTTCTGAATCGATTTTTCTATATTGTTGGCGTCGTACCAGTCGCCTTTCTTGGCGCTCAGGTTGCGCGCAAGCTTCTTTACATCGAGTTTTCGTATCGTTGATTTCAGCACGACTGTGCCAAACTTGTACCGTGGCCCCTCCGATATCGTGAAGGTTACGAAGAAGTCCTTACGGTCGGGCGTAAGCTCGGCAACGGCTGAGATAACCCGAAAATCGGCATACCCATTGGAGAGGTAGAATTTGCGCAGCTGCTCACGGTCGAAATTGATGCGGTCTGGATCGTAAGTATCCTCGGAGGTGAAAAACTTCCACCATGCGGTTTCCTCGGTCTGGATGACTTCGCGCAGTCGGGAGTCCTTGAAGTGGCGATTGCCGATTACGGTTATGCGCCGAACGCCAGTGACCTCGCCCTCGTTGATCTCGAAAACCAGATTGACCCGGTTCTGGGGCAGGGTGATGACCTTGGGCGTGACCGTCGCGGCGAAACGGCCGCTGGAGCGGTAGAGTTCGAGGATACGCTTGACGTCGCGCTGGACTTTGGTGCGCGTGTAGACGATCCGCGCCCGCAAGGTGATCTCCTTGGCGAGGTCCTTGTTATCGATCTTAAAATTGCCCTCGAAGGCGACCTGGTTAATTACCGGGTTCTCAATGACTTTGACCACGAGGGTGTCGCCTTCACGGCGAAAACTTACGTCGGAAAACAATCCGGTGGCGAACAGCGTCTTCAGCGAGCCGTTGATCCGGAAGACATCGTAAGGATCGCCGGGTTTGATCAGCATGTAGGAAATGACCGTATCGACCTCGATACGGTGCGTGCCCTCGACCCTGATGGCCCTGATTATATCGGTTTGCTGCGCCCGCGGCTTGGCCCTTTGGGCAACAGCGTCGCCAAGCGGAGATACCGCCAGCAGTAGCGCGAACGCTATCAAAAATCCCTTCCGAAAGCCCAAGGAGGCCCCCTTCGACGCCCTGCCAAACGTGCAGAAGCGGCTAACCGATCAGCCGCTTCAAGAACCCAATTTTGTCCGTCAAACGCGCTATGTCGTTCCAGGTGACGAACAGCATCAAGGTTAATACCAGAGCTAACCCGATCCTGAAACCATATTCCTGAGCGCGTTCTCCGAGGGGTTTTCCACGTATCGCTTCGTAAGCGTAGAAGGCGAGATGGCCGCCGTCGAGCATAGGCACCGGCAGCAGGTTGATAAGGCCGAGATGGAGCGAAAGGATGCCCATGAACCAAATAAAGGTGAAGATACTGATCTGCGCCATTTGACCCGAGAGCTCACCGATACCCAAGGGTCCTCGCAAGTCCTTGGCCGACCGCGTGCCGTCAAACATCTGCTTGATGGCGAGCGCCGTAGCTTTGGTCATCGACCATGTCGATTCGACCGCCCGCCATACGGCGGTGGCCGGATCGTGACGAGCCAGTTCGCGCGCCTGGCCATGGACGCCGATGACGCCCTTTTCGATGACATTACCGAAGCGGTCCTTGCTTGTCCGACGCGCTGGCACGACGGCCATTTTTAACCTGCGGCCACCCCGCTCGACTTCAAATATCAACCGCACCTCGGGGCGCAGGGCGACAATCTGGACGATTTCTTCGAACCGCTCGATGCGGCGCCCGTCGACCCCGACGATGAGGTCGCCGGCCTTCAGTCCCGCCGCTGCGGCCGGCGTATTGGGGAGAACCTTGGTAATCCTGGCCGGTGTAAAGGGCTGCCCGAGAAAGGTGAAGAGGCCGGCCAGTACCAGAACGGCGAAAATGTAGTTGGCCAGCGGCCCGGCCAGGACGATTGCTGTCCGTTGGCCGAGGCGTTTGTGGTGGAAGGAGGCGGCGCGATCCTGGGGCGAAATATTCTCCATATCAATAGTTCCGGCGCTTGCCGCATTGGCATCGCCAAACATCTTGACGTAGCCGCCCAGCGGGACGGCACTGAATTTCCAACGAGTGCCGGATTTAGAAGTCCACCCGAACAATTCCGGGCCGAAGCCAATCGAAAAAACCTCGACCCGCACCCCGTTCCACCGGGCAACCAGAAAGTGCCCCATTTCGTGCACGAATACCAATACCGTCAACAGGACAACAAAGGACGGTATGTAGATCAGGATGAGATTGAAGAAGCTCATTTCGGCAACCGTTTGATTAGGTCAGGTGTCGTCTGTCAGCCAGAGGTAAAATCGCTAATTCGCGCGGTGGCCACGCGGCGTGCCTCGGTATCAGCGTCGCGTACGTCTTCTATGCTCTCAAGCGCCGCGCTCGGTGCCTCTTCGAGGCAGGATTCGACGATCTCGCTGATCGCCAGGAAGGGGATCTTGCGGCCCAGAAATCCTCCCACGGCGACCTCGTTGGCGGCATTGAGGTAAGCCGGCGCCGAACCACCCGCGTCGAGAGCCTCACGCGCCAGCCGCAGGGCCGGGAAACGCTCGGAGTCGGGCGTCTCGAATGTCAGCGCCCCCAGGGTCTGGAAGTCAAGCCTTGCGGAGGGCGCCTCTATCCGCTCCGGCCAGCCCAGCGCATAGGCTATCGGCGTGCGCATATCCGGGGTTCCAAGCTGGGCCAGGACCGAGCCGTCGACATACTCGACCATGCTGTGGATAACCGATTGGGGGTGGACAACGATCTCAATCTGTTCGGCACTGACGGGGAACAAATGTTGGGCCTCGATGACCTCCAGGCCCTTGTTCATCATGGTTGCCGAATCGACTGATATCTTGGCGCCCATATCCCAATTTGGATGGGCCACTGCCTGTTCGGGGGTGACCGAGGCCATTTGGTCGCGGGAAAAGGCGCGGAATGGACCGCCGGATGCGGTCAGGATGATCCGCTCGACCCGATCGGCCTGATGCTGGTCGAGTACCTGGTAGATGGCGCTGTGTTCGGAATCGACGGGAACCAGACTGGCTCCGCACGATTCGATCTCGGCCATGAATATATCGCCGGCACAGACCAGGGTTTCCTTGTTGGCGAGGCCGATAATTGCGCCTTGGTGAACCCCGGCGAGCGTCGATTCGAGACCAGCCGATCCTACGATCGCGGCCATCATCCAGTCGGTCGGTCGGCTGGCCGCTTCGGTTACCGCTTCGGGCCCCGCGGCCACCTCGATACCTGTCCCCTCCAAGGCATCCTTCAGCGCGCCGTAGGCGTCGGCATCGGCAACGACGGCGAGCGAGGGACGCAACCGGCGAGCCTGTTCGGCCAACGCAATCGCATTGCGGTTCGCCGTCAGGGCGACAATCTCGTATCGGCTCGGACTGCGCTCGATCAAGTCGATCGTGTTGCACCCCACCGATCCCGTTGAACCCAGAATAGTAAGGCGCCGGGGCTGGACGTGCGGAACCTTCGCGGCTAACGCCATGTCAGTACGCTGCTCCCACTTGCCCAGTTTGCCATTGCCACGCTGGCAGTTGCGGCGATGTGACCATCGACGCGATCGAATAGGCCGCCATGCCCCGGTATAATAGCACTTGAGTCCTTTACACCAAACTTACGTTTGACCAGCGATTCGAAAAAATCGCCGGCCTGGGAAATCACCGCCAACGCCGCGCTAAGCCCGATAAGCGGCCAAACTGGCCGCTCAAGCCAGTAACCGGCTGTCACGGCACCGACAGCCATGGCAAGGACGGTGCCGCCGAGCAGACCGGCCCAAGTCTTGTTGGGGCTTGTGCCTGGCGCGATTTTGGGGCCACCGATCGCTCGTCCAAAGAAATAGGCGCCCATGTCGGTGGCGGCAACCGCAAAGAAAATCCAAAAGATCGTTGCCCGACCCCATTGGGGATCATTGGCGATGGCGATATAAGCGCAAGCTGGCAAACCAATATAGAGAGCCCCGAAGGCAAGCCAGCCCCGACGCGCCCGAGCGGCCAGCCACTCCGCCCCATAGAGCGCCGCCGTGCTTAAGACAACCAGTATCAGTGCGCGCTCGATCCCGTATAAGCTGGCGACGCCGACCACGGTGAGCACACCGAATAGCAGGATGGTGAAGCGAACGCCGGGAACCCGCTCGCCGCACAATCGCACCCATTCCCAAGCCAGCGCCGACGCGCCGGCGGCGATCAGTAGGTTGAAATAGGGTCGGCCAAAATAGACCGCGGCGAAAGTCACGATGCTGAGGGCCAGACCTGAGACCGCTCGTATCGCCAGCGGGTTTGCAGGTCCCTTACCCACTCGATGCGCCATAGCGCCGTTCGCGCCGTTGGAATTCCTCGATCGCCGATTCGAGATCGGCGCGGTCGAAATCAGGCCACAGACGGTCGGTGAAGATCAGCTCCGCATAGGCTGATTGCCACAGCAGAAAATTACTCAAGCGCAGCTCGCCGCTGGTCCGGATTATGAAGTCGGGATCGGGAATCCCGACGGTCGTGAGATGGCCCTCAAAGGCGAATTCGTCGATTTCATCGGGCCGCATTCGGCCCTGGACGACTTCCTCGGCGAGGCGGCGGGCGGCCCAAGCAATCTCCGAGCGCCCGCCATAACTGAGCGCGATGATCAAGTTTAAGCGGGTGTTCGACTTGGTCAGATCTTCGGCGTCGTCGATCAGTTTGTTGATGTCAGCGGCCAGACGCTCACGCTCGCCGATAATCCTGACCCGGACCCCGTTGCGGTGCAGCTCGGCGACCTCGGAGCGCAGATAGAGGCGTAATAGGCCCATGAGGTCGCGGACCTCGGCTTGAGGCCGCTGCCAATTTTCAGAGGAAAAGCCGTAAATCGTAAGGTAGGAGATACCGAGATCGGCAGCGCCTCGCACCACCCGCCGGACGGCCTCGGCGCCCCGGCGGTGGCCTTCGATCCGCGGCAGCCCGCGCGCCTTAGCCCACCGACCGTTGCCATCCATGATGATGGCGACGTGAACCGGTGACGGCGGCAGCCCGGATTCTGAGGGAAGCGCCCCTGTCATCTCAAACTTGCGTAATTTCCTGTTCTTTGTGCTTAAGCGCCTCATCGATATCGGCGATCAAATCGTCGGTCATTTTCTGGATATCGTCGTGCCAGGCCTTCTGCTCGTCTTTCGATATCTCGTGTTCCTTCTCTAGCCGCTTGATTTCTTCCATGCCATCGCGGCGAACATTGCGGACGGCAACCCGCGCCTGTTCGGCATATTTATGCGCAATCTTGGCGAGTTCGAGGCGCCGTTCTTCGGTCAATTCGGGCACCGGAACGCGGACCAATTGACCGTCGGCTTGAGGGTTGAGACCGAGGTCGGATTCTAGGATCGCCTTGACCACGGAGTTGACCAGCGAATTGTCCCAGACCTGGATGGTGAGCAGGCGTGGTTCCGGCGCGTTGACGCCGCCGACTTGTGAGAGCGGCATTTTGGAACCGTAAGCATCGATCACGATGGGTTCGAGCAGGCTGGTCGTAGCGCGGCCCGTGCGCAGCCCCCCGAACTCGCGCTTGAGCGCCTCCAGAGCCCCGGTCATCCGGCGATTGAGGTCAGGAATGTTGGGATCAACCACTGGACAATTCCCCGTTATCGATCGTTGTGAACTGGCCCTTGCCTTGGACGACTTTGGCAAAAGCGCCGGCTTCGCGAATTGAAAATACCACAATCGGGATATTGTTTTCACGCGCCAACGAGATTGCCGAGGCGTCCATCACTTTCAGGTCCCGGGCGAGCACGTCGTGGAAAGTCAGATGCTCGAAGCGTTTGGCGTTAGCCTCCTTTTGAGGATCGGCGTCATAGACGCCGTCGACCTTGGTTCCTTTGAGTAGAGCATCGCAGGTCATTTCTGAAGCGCGCAGCGAGGCCGCAGTATCTGTGGTGAAAAACGGATTGCCGGTACCGCCCGCAAAGATGACTATGCGCCCCAGCTCGATATGGCGAAGCGCGCGGCGGCGGATATAGGGCTCACACACGTTCGCCATGGGAATCGCCGACTGAACGCGGGTCGGGACCGAAATCCGTTCGAGCGCGCTCTGCAAGGCAAGACAATTTATCACCGTCGCCAACATGCCCATATAGTCGGCGCTGGCGCGGTCGATCCCCTTGGCTGCCTCCGAAACGCCGCGAAAAATATTGCCGGCGCCGACCACCATGCAGACCTGAACGCCGGCGTTGTGGACATTTTTAATGTCTTCGACAATCTGCTCAAGGGTGGTACGGTCCAGACCATAATCTCGCTCCCCCATGAGCGCCTCACCGGAGAGTTTCAGGAGTACACGGCGAAGTTTACGACCGGTCGGCATCGCCCTCTGTATCCTCAGCTTTGTTGCCGGCGAGTTCGGCAACCTCGGCGACGAAGTCGTCCTCTTTGCGCTCGATTCCCTCACCGAGCGCAAAGCGCACGAAGCCTGTGATCTCAACGCCGGCGCCAATCTCCCCGGCCGCCGCTTCGATCGCCTGCCCGACCTTCTTTTCAGTATCGATGACGAAAGTCTGCTCGAGCAGCACTATTTCTTCGTAAAACTTACGCAAACGCCCCTCGACCATTTTCTCAGCGATCTCCGGCGGCTTGCCGGAGGCCATGGCCTGCTCCTTGAGGATTTTGCGCTCGCGGGAAACAACAGCTGGGTCGAGCTGGTCGGTGGAGACCGCCTGGGGGTCGCTCGCCGCGACATGCATGGCAAGTTGCTTGCCGAGAACAATGAGTTTGTCGACATCGCCTTCGGATTCGAGTGCCACGAGAACGCCGATCCTACCCGTCCCTGAGGCAATGGAACTGTGGGCGTAACTGGCAATCACCCCCTTGCCAACCGACAGCACCGCCGCCCGGCGCACATCCATGTTCTCGCCGATGGTGGCGATCATTTCGGTCAGCTCCTCGCCGACACTGCGCCCGCTGTCCGCGTAAGCTGCTGCCTTGAGCGCTTCGACATCGTCGTCGGTTACCAGTGCGGTCGCCGACACCTGACGCACGAAACCCTGGAAGGCTTCGTTGCGGGCGACGAAGTCAGTTTCGGAATTGACTTCGACGACGGCGCCTTTGCCGCCCTCGACAAGGATTCCGATGAGCCCCTCGGCCGCGACGCGCCCGGATTTCTTGGCCGCCGCCGACAAGCCCTTCTTGCGCAGCCAATCGGTTGCTGCCTCGAGGTCGCCGCCCGATTCGTTTAGTGCCTTCTTGCAATCCATCATGCCCGCGCCGGTCTTCTCGCGCAAGGATTTGACCTGTGCTGCGGTAATCTCAGCCATATTCCACCTTCATCCTATGTGCACATCCCATATGGGCGCCCCGGCAAAGGTCGCCTGGATGCTGATTTCGACGTTAGGCCTTGTCGGCCTTTGCGCCCTCAGCGGGCGCTTCCTCAACCGTCTTTGCTAGGGGATCCGGCGCAGGCTCAGCCGCTTTGTCGGGTGTGGCTTGGGGCTTGGCAGCCGCTGGTGAGGCGGCGGATGCCGCTGAGGCTTCCGGCTTCGCTTCGGTCTTTACCTGGGCCTCCGGCTTCGCTTCGGTCTTTACCTGGGCCTCCGGCTTCGCTTCGG
>JAPULJ010000463.1 GCA_027295145.1 Alphaproteobacteria bacterium
TTGAGCAACGCGCGGGTCAGGTCGTTGACCTCGTAGGCGGCCTTGGCGGCGTCGAGCACCTGATGGAACACCACGCCGTCGACTTGCAGCAGTGCGTTGTCCTTGGTGATGACCTCCTGGGAGGGCACGTCGAGCACGGTCTCCATCATGTTCATCTTGGCGCCGATACGGTCGACCCAGGGCGTAATCCAGTTGAGCCCCGGGGTAAGAGTGCGCGTATAGCGGCCAAACCGCTCGATCGTGTACTCCATACCTTGAGGCACCACTTTGACCCCCATGATCAAAGTCACGATGAAGAACACGACGAAGGCGATTATAAATATATCGCCAATCGAGATATCGGAAGGCATGGCGAGGGGTTCCTTATTTGCCGTACTTGGCCTGGCGGGTCCAACCGGATCGATCGCGGCCGATTTCCGGGCAGAGAACAGTATATATAGCTTGTCTTTTTTTTATGGTTTCCTAAGATATTATAGATAGCGTTTACATTCCAACTCTAAACCTGGGCAGTAAGTCCAAGTTGTTACAAAGTGAAGGACGCGGGGATGTCGTTGTTTTGGGTTGTCGGGGGCGAGTATACGGATACCCATTTCCAAGAGACCGTCGGCAGCAATGAGGAGTGGTTCGGCCCATTCCGGGACTATCAGGCGGCCAAAGAGGAATGGGCGAAGCACGCGTGGCAGACCGTCGATCAATGCACGACGCGCTACCGCATCGAGTGCATCGATCCGGACGTGCCGCCGCCCTGTACGGATTGAACCCAGCCCGGGCTGCTCCCGCCCGCGGCCGAATCCGGTCCCGCCTTCGCCCAGGTCCTGGGTGAATCCGGCTTGTCTTGGCCTTTACCTGAGAGCCCGGCCGCACGCCTCGCGCTGGCCAAGGCCTATCCCTTTCCGGCGCCCGGCCATTCCTACCTGTTCCGCAACGGTGCGGCCCAGCCGCTGGAATCCGGCACGTCCCAGGCGGCGCTGTTTGCTGGCCGGCTGCCGGTAATCGGCCACGGCTCGAACCGTTCGCCCGAGCAATTGCGCCGCAAGTTCGGCACCGGCGCCGAGATCCCGGTCAGCCGCGCCTGGCTGCGGGACTACGACGTGGTCTATTCGGCCCACGTCTCCCAGTACGGCTCGATCGCCGCCAACCTCCAGCACAGCCCGGGCACGGTGGCCGAGGTCTACGTCACCTGGCTTGACCAGGACCAGCTGAGTCGGATGCACGAAACCGAGCTGGGCGGCGAGAATTACTACTACGGCCGCCTGAACGGGGTGTCGCTGGAGCTCGAGGCCGGGCCGGAGGCGGCGCTGAGCGGCGCGAACGTCTACCTTTCGACCCGCGGCTGCCTGGCGTGGGACGGCGGGCTGCTGGGCCTCGCGCCAGTCGGGTTGGCGGCAGTCGCCTCGAAGGGCCGGCCCCACGGGGCCCTGGACCAGCTCGGCGTACTCGATCTGGTGCGCGCCCGGCACCGTCCGGAACGCGGCCTCGACCATCACATCCTGGAGACGATCCGCGACCCGGCCGGCCGCAAGGCCCTGATCGCCGAGATGGAAGCCCACGCCATCCCCGCCGAAGCGCCCCACTTCGAAATCCTGAAGGGGCCGTGAGCGGGGTTTTGAGCCCCGTCCCTCAGTGAAATGGGCCAGCGGCTTAGTCCACGGTGATATTCGCCATCCGCCAAAAAACCGCCTCTGGGAGAATTCGAGTCCCGTATTGACGCGCTTTTTTTGCCTTGCCTGACCGCGTGTGCGGATCGGCTACTACCAAAATGTCGAGTTTCTTGGTAACGCTGTTCGCGACGATAAGCCCCACCTGAGTCGCAAGCGCCTCGGCGATATCACGGGTCATCGGCTGCCCACCGATCGTCGACTCGATCTGGCCTGTGAAACAGACTCTTTGACCCTCAAGTTCATTCTTGACCGCAGACTTGGTGTGGTCCGGACTAGCCGAAGCCAATTGCCGTGCTGCAATTTCTAACACATCATCGAGCTGCGAGTCGTCTTGACCCAACAATTTGGCCACCACGTGCAGGTCCCGACGTTCGGCGTCACTCACCACGCCGTCCGCGAGGGCGAGCACTGCGATGCTATGAATATATTGCCTATGCGCCGCGTCTAATTGGGCCGGCGAGAGCAGCAAATTTAAGGCTGCATCGACAAGAACATCTTCCTCTCTTGCGTCGATGACGCGGTCTTCGAGCACACGATCGACGAGCGCGAGGTAAGCCAGAATATTCGGCGTTTCGGCATCGACGTCATGGCGAATCTTGGTGGCGATCCGCTGTAGGAAACGAGGTTGCTCGTCAAGGGCACTTAGCGCTTCCTCCCGCCGAAAACACGGTGTGTTCAATGCGGGCACAGAAGGCCATATGGTGTTGTCTAGCCGATGTTTGTTCAATAAAGGTTGGTCTTCTGCGCAAAGCAATGAAACTAGATGGGCCGTGGCACGAGCGTCGGATAAGGCGCGGTGTGCCACGCCAACAAATGGAATGTCGAATTCGTCGCAGCATGCCGAGAGACTGCTACGACCGAGCAACCGATAAGTGCACAAGAGCGGAATATCGGGAAGAGCGACACCGAGTCGTTCGTACTTCTTGATCAAGAAGTTCATGTCGAACTGCACATTGTGCCCAG
>JAPULJ010000464.1 GCA_027295145.1 Alphaproteobacteria bacterium
GTCGGGCCGTTGGCCAGCGAC
The DNA here is from genome assembly GCA_027295145.1 of Alphaproteobacteria bacterium. Taxonomy (GTDB): domain Bacteria; phylum Pseudomonadota; class Alphaproteobacteria; order JAPULJ01; family JAPULJ01; genus JAPULJ01. The sequence goes on from JAPULJ010000464.1 coordinate 22, forward strand.
TGGGCCAGCTTCTCGGCTTCGGCCATGAGCTCGGACGGGGCCACCAGGCGGTTGAAGAAGCCCCAGCGCTCGGCCTCCTCGCCGCCCATCGAGCGGCCCGTGAACAGGAGCTCCTGCGCCCTTCCCAGGCCGATGATCCGCGGCAGCATGGCGCACGCCCCCATATCGGCACCCGACAAACCGACGCGCACGAACAGGAAGGCGACTTTGGCTTCCGGCGTGCCGATCCGCAGATCAGCGGCCATGGCAACGCAGGCGCCAGCGCCGGCGCAAACCCCATCGATCGCGGCGATCACTGTCTGCGGGCATTTGCGGATCGACTTCACCAGATCCCCGGTCATCCGGGTGAAATTCATCAGTCCCGTCATGTCCATGTCGAGCAGCGGGCCGATGATGTCGTGGACATCGCCGCCCGAACAGAAGTTGCCGCCCTCGCCGGTGAAGATGACGGTCTTGATCTCATCGACATAGGTGAGCGCTTGGAATGTGTCGCGCAGCTCGGCATAGCTTTCCATGGTCAGCGGGTTCTTGCGCTCGGGCCGGTTCAGGGCGACGATCGCCACCTTTCCTTCCAGCCGCCAGCCGAAATGCTTGGGCTTGATGTCGGCTGCTTTTTTGATTGGGCCCGAGGCCTCGGGTCCGAACGTCCTAGGTGTTTTCGCCATCGTTAACTTCTCTCCTTGTTACTTGTTCGGTTGCGCCCCGCCGGGACGCCGGCGCCGATTGCTCACCCACGGTAGCAAGCAAAGCCGGTGCGAACCCAATCATTTTACCTTTTCCCTCGCTTTTGTTTCGGTCGTTTCCGCCCGAGACGGCAATCCGCACGATCGGCCGCTTCGCAGCCTTTCGTGTGATGTGCTAGATTTCACACCGGACACGGGCGATCAATCGGGACCGCGGCCGGGCGAGCAAGCATGCGCATGAGACGGATCAGCCGATGTTCAGCGTAGAGCCTGCAGTTCAGATGTGGGCGACGTTCGCCTTGATCGCGGCGGCGTTAGTCTCCTTCGCCCGTGAACGATGGCCGATCGAGCTGACGTCGCTGTCGGTGATCGCCGCACTGTTGGTCCTCTTCCATCTATTCCCGGTTAACGGGACGGACGGGCAAAGCATCCTCGGCCCCGCGCGCATTTTGGCCGGCTTTGCCAGCCCGGCGCTGATTACCGTTGTCGCCTTACTGGTCGTCGGCGAAGGGTTGAAGCAGACCGGCGTCCTCGATCAGGCGGCTCAGTTGGTTTTCGCTGTCGGCGGCAACGCGGCGCGCTCGATTCTGATCGTCCTCTTCGTGGTCATGGTGATCAGCGCCGCCCTCAACAACATTCCGGTGGTGGTGATGTTTATCCCCATCATGCAGGCGCTGGCCGGGCGGCTCGGTCGGTCGGTCTCCTCGGTGATGATCCCGTTATCGTTTGTCGCCGTGCTCGGCGGCATGGTGACGCTAATCGGCTCCTCGACCAACCTGCTGGTCTCGGGCGAGCTCGCCGATCTCGGTCTTCGGCCATTCGACTTCTTCGATTTCTCGGTGCCCGGGCTGGTACTCGCCGCAGTAGGCTTTCTTTACGTTGCTTTTATCGCCCCGCGCCTCCTGCCCGACCGCGCCTCGATGGCCAACGAGATGATCGAGGGCGCCGGCAAGCAGTTCATGGCGCAGCTTACGGTCAGGCGAAATTCGAAGCTGGTCGGCACTCATGCCGTTGGCGGTTTCTTTCCCGACCTGCCTGATGTCACCGTGCGCATGGTCCTGCAGGGCGAGCACGCAAACATCCCGCCTTATGATGATGATCTCAGCATTTCCGCCGGCGACGTGTTAGTGGTGGCGGCGACCCGCAAAGCGCTGACGGCGGCGCTGCAACACGATCCGGGGCTGACCGGTTTTGAGGATATCGAAGGCGGGAGCGACGACACAAACGACCGCTCGAAAAAGGCCGGGCTGCAAATGCTGGGCGAGGTGATGGTCACGCCGTCCTCGCGTATGATCGGCCAGACCCTAGAGCAGATCGGCTTCCGCAAGCGCTATTCGTGCATCGTCCTCGGCATCCAGCGGCGCTCGCGGATGATCCGCGCCCGGGTCACCGAGATCAGGCTGGAGGCCGGCGACGTTCTGCTGATCCAAGGAAAACGCGCCGACGTTCGCGCATTGCGGCGCAACCGCGAGGCACTGCTGCTGGAATGGTCGGCGACCGACCTGCCGCGCCGGCACCGCGGCCTGCGGGCGATTGCGATCTTCGCTGCCGTGGTCGCCGCCGCGGGCAGCGGAATGGTTCCCATCGTCGTCGCCACCCTCACCGGGGTCGCCGCCATGATCGCGGTCGGCTGCCTCAATATCCGCCAGGCCGCCGCTGCCGTCGACCGCAACATCATCCTTACCATCGCCATGGCGCTCGCGCTGGGGGCCTCGCTGCAGGCGACCGGCGGGGCGAAGTTCATTGCCGATGCGATGACGATGGCGCTTGGTGGGGCGCCGCCGTCGGTCGTTCTCTCGGCATTCTTTCTGATGGTCGCGCTGCTATCCAATTTAGTCAGCACCAAGGCCGCGGCTGTTCTATTCACCCCGATCGCCGTTGGCATCGCGCGCAGCCTCGGGGTTGATCCGATCCCCTTCGCCGTCGCCGTTGTTTTCGCCGCCAATTGTTCTTTTGCTTCACCGATCGGCTACCAGACCAACCTGCTGGTGATGGCGCCCGGCCATTACCGTTTCCTTGATTTTGCTCGCGCCGGCCTGCCCCTGATCCTGATCCTGTGGATCACTTTCTCGCTCTTCGCCCCCTGGTACTACGGGCTGGAATGAGCCCTGCCCGATTGCATTCTAACCGCCCGTTGCCACTGATTGACGCAGTGCAGCATGGGGCCTAAGTTCCGGGCTCGCCGAGGCGCGGGATCGCGAGCTTCACCGCTCAGCATACAGTCACCCCTAAGGGGCGTTCGCCAGAAGATGAAACCGACGACGCGGCCGCAAAATCCGAATTTCTCTTCCGGGCCCTGCGCCAAGCGGCCCGGCTGGAACGTTGATGCTCTGTCCGGTGCGCTCCTCGGCCGCTCGCACCGCTCCAAGCCGGGCAAGGCCAAACTGGGCGAGGTTCTGGAGCGTAGCCGCAAGATTCTTGGAATCCCCGACGACTACCGCATCGGCATCGTCCCGGCCTCGGATACCGGCGCCATGGAGATGGCCATGTGGTCGCTGCTCGGTCCGCGCGGGGTCGATCTGCTGGCCTTCGAGAGTTTCGGTGCGGGCTGGGTGAGCGATGCGACCAAGCAACTCAAGCTCGACGACGCCCGAATTATCGAAGCCGATTACGGCAACCTGCCCGACCTTGCGCAGGTCGATTTTGCCCGCGACGTGGTCTTCACCTGGAACGGCACAACTTCCGGCGTGCGGGTGCCGGACGGTGCGTGGATCGCGGCGGACCGGCGGGGGCTTACGATCTGCGATGCGACCTCGGCAGTGTTCGCCATGGACCTCGACTGGCCGAAGCTCGACGTTGTCACCTGGTCCTGGCAGAAGGTTCTCGGCGGCGAGGCTCAGCACGGCATGCTTGTGCTTTCTCCGCGCGCCGTCGAACGGCTCACCTCCCACACCCCGCGCTGGCCCATGCCCAAGTTGTTCCGGCTGACCAAGGACGGTAAGCTGAACGAAGGCGTCTTTCGCGGCGAGACCATCAACACCCCTTCGATGCTGGCCGTCGAGGACGCCATCGACGCCTTGCGCTGGGCCGAGGAGATCGGCGGTCTTAAAGCGCTTATCGCACGCTCCGAGGCTAACCTCGCGGCGCTCGCCGACTGGACCCAGAGCAGCGACTGGGCCGGCTTCCTGGCTCATGATGATCGGGTGCGCTCCTGCACCTCGATTTGCCTGAAGATCGTCGATCCCTGGTTCCAAGGACTGGCGCCCGAACCCCAGGCCGCAGCGGTAAAGCGCATCGCCACGCTGCTCGATCTCGAAGGCGCGGCCCATGACATCGCCAGCTATCGCGACGCGCCGCCGGGATTGCGCATCTGGGGCGGGGCGACCGTGGAAACATCCGATATCGAAGCGCTGACCCCGTGGATCGACTGGGGCTATTCTCAGGTCAAGGGGACCAGGGCCAATGCCGCTTAGAGCGTATTCTAGTACCAAGCAAACAAGCGACAGCAGATGCCAAAAGTCCTGATTTCAGACAAGATGAGCCCACGCGCGGCCGAGGTTCTCAAGGCGCGCGGGATCGCCGTTGACGTAAAGACCGGGATGAGCCCGGCCGAACTCGAGGCGGCGATCGGTCCTTATGACGGTATAGCCGTTCGCTCCGCGAGCAAGGTCACTGGTGACGTTCTGAAGGCGGCTAAGAAGCTCAAGGTCATTGGCCGCGCCGGCATCGGCGTCGACAATATCGACGTGCCGGGGGCCACAGAGCGCGGTATCGTCGTCATGAACACGCCTTTCGGCAACTCAATCACCACGGCCGAGCACACCGTCGCTCTGATGTTCGCGCTGGCCCGCCAACTCCCCGAGGCCGACCGCTCGACGCAAGCCGGCAAGTGGGAAAAGTCGCGCTTCATGGGGATCGAGCTGACCGGCAAGACTCTGGGCATCATCGGCTGCGGCAATATCGGCGCTATCGTCGCCGAACGCGCCATCGGCCTGAAGATGAAGGTCATCGCCTTCGATCCCTTCCTGGCGCCCGAGCGGGCGCGCGAGATCGGCGTAGAGAAGGTCGAGCTCGACGATCTCTATCGCCGCGCTGATTTCATTACCCTGCATACCCCGCTGACCGACTCGACCCGGCACATGATCGACAAAACCGCGCTGGCCCGCATGAAGCCCGGAGTGCGGCTGATCAACTGCGCGCGCGGCGGGTTGCTCGCGGAGAAAGACTTGATTGAGGCGCTCAAATCCGGCCATGTGGCGGGCGTCGCCCTCGACGTATTCGAAACCGAGCCGGCAGCGGAAAACCCGCTCTTTGGGCTCGCGAATTTCATTGCCACCCCCCACCTCGGTGCTTCGACTGAGGAGGCGCAGGAGAACGTCGCCGTCCAGGTCGCCGAACAGATCGCCGATTTCCTACTCGACGGCGCCGTCGTCAACGCCATCAACATGCCCTCGTTGTCGGCCGACGAGGCGGCGCGCTTGGCGCCCTATATGCGGCTGAGTCAGCTGCTCGGCAGTTTCGCCGGTCAGCTCACTGAATCGGGGCTTCTCAAGGTGACCATCGAATATCAGGGGGAGGCGGCGGAGCTCAACACTACGCCGATGACCGCCTCGCTGCTCGAAGGGCTGCTTTCGCCGCTTTTGGAGACCGTCAACCTGGTCAACGCGCCGGTCATCGCCAAGCAGCGCAATATCGAAGTGACCGAGATCAAGCATCCCAAGGCGGTCGACTACCAGACCCGGATCATGCTGACGGTGACCACCGAAAAGCGCGTGCGCTCGGTAGGTGGCACGCTGTTCGGCGGCGATAAGCCGCGTATTATCGACATCGAGGGGATCGGGCTCGAGGCCGAGCTGGCGCCGCATATGCTGTTCACCCGCAACGACGACAAGCCCGGCATCATCGGCGCTTTGGGGCAGGCGCTGGGCGGCGCGGGCGTCAACATCGCGACATTTAATCTCGGCCGCGACGAAGCCGGCGGCAACGCCATCGCGCTAATCTCGGTCGATCAGGCGGTCACCGACGAAGTTTTGAAGGAGGTCTGCGACCTTCCCCACGTGGTTCAAGCCAAGGCGTTGAGATTCTAGCGATAGCGGAAGTTGCCACTCAAGACACCGCCACCGGATAGCGAATTGCCGCTAACTACATAGCACACGGTGCGCGACCGATCCCAGGATCGCCACTTGACGCATAGGCGGTTGTCGCGCACGGACCAGCTTCCTGCGTCGCTGAAATATTGGGTGTTGGAGGTGTCGCCGCCATACTCCTCACCATAGGTGCCTTTCACGCCGCCGCCCCTGGAGAAAATTATGGCATAGTCGCGTGCATTACGTCGAAAACCGATCGAGCGGCCAGCGAAGCGGGCTGTTATCCGGCTCGAAACGGTTGTGGCCTCTTGGCGCTTGCGCATTTCATCGGCTTTTTTGCGCGCTTCCGCGGCACGCCTGCGTTGAGCCACGGCGCGGCGGCGGGCTGCGACGTCGGCTTTCTTTCGCGCCTCGGCCTCGGACTTCGCGCGGGCGGTAGCCTCCTCGCGGCTTCGCGCTTCCTCGGCTTTTTTGCGCGCTTCGGCGGCGCGGCGGCCGCTCTCGGTGTCAGCTTTCTTTTTGGCCCCCTCCTTGCGCTTGGCCTCCTCCTCCGCGCGTTTTTTCACCGCCGCTTCCTTGCGCTTAGTTTCGGCCTCGGCTTTCTTCCTAGCCTCCGCTTTGCGCTTGGTCTCGGCGGCGCGCTTCTTCGCTGCCGCTTCCTTGCGCCTAGCTTCTTCTTCGGCTTTCTTCCTGGCTTCCGCTTTGCGCTTGGCCTCGGTGGCGGAGTTCTTTTTGGTTTCCGCTTCGGCCTTGCGTTTGGCCTCTTCTGCGACCTTGCGTTTGGCCTCCTCCGCGGCCTTGCGTTCAACCTCCTCCGCAGCCTTGCGTTTGGCCTCTTCCTCTTCCTTGCCTTTGGCCTCGGCCCGCCGTTTGGCGGCTTCCTCGATGTTGCGCCGGGCGATCTCTTCTGCACTTGGCCCACCGAATCCATCGGTAGCCACGTAAGTGGCAAGACCGGCCCCGGCGAGAGCCACCACACCAAGCGCAGCGAAGAGTAGCATCCGCGTCGACTTATTCTTGGAAGGCGGCGCGCTGCCTGGCCCAACAGGCGGCGCGTCGGACAACGGCCTTGGCGACCGGCGCGCGGGCCCGGCGACTTTCCGGTCGGCGATCAGGGTCCCAGGGATTTTGCCGCTCGCCACTTCCTCGCCCTCGCGGCCGAGCAACAGGCCGCGGAATTCGGCGATCGATTGCGGCCGGTCATCTTCCATGATGGCGAGCGAATGATCGATGGTGGTGAGCAGGTGATCGGAAAATCCCGGCCGCGCCGCTTTGGCCGCCGGCTCCATCGGGTCGGGTTGTTTGCGCGCCTGGGCAGACAGGCGGGTCGGCGCATCGACCGGCGGCTCGTCGCCGACCATTACATACATCACCGCGCCGATCGCATAGATGTCGGTCCAAGGCCCTTGATGACTGGCGGTTTCGTATTGTTCGTGGGGGGCATAGCCGGGGGTGAAGATGCGGGTCAGGTTCTGGCTGCGCTGGCCCATCGCCTGGCGGGCGGCGCCGAAATCGATCAGCACCGGCGAGCCGTCGTCGCGGACATAGATATTGCCGGGCTTGATATCGCGGTGCAGGAATCCATTGGCGTGGACCCGCTCGAGCCCCTCGATCAACGGGTCTATGATATCGTAAATCTCACGCTCGCTGTGCTTCTTACCGCCATTGAGAATCTGCGCGAGGCTCTGGCCCTCCTGGTACTCCATGACCATGTAGGCAGTCGAATTGGCCTCGAAGAAGCGGAAAACCGGAACGATATTGGAGTGCCGGAAGGTGACCAGGACCGCCGCTTCCTTCTGGAACCGGTCGAGTCCCCATTCGAATTCTTCGGAATCTGCCGAGCTGATCGGACGCACCGAAGAATCTTTGTCGTCGCGAGTGGCGATGCCCGAGGGCAGATATTCCTTGATTGCCACGGCGCGGTCGATGGCAACTTCGCAAGCTATGTAGGTGACGCCGAAGCTGCCGGCGCCGAGGACACCCTCGATCCGGTAGCCCTCGAACAGATAGCCGTTCGGCAGCGCGTGCTGGTGACGCTGTTCGATCATGAAACCCTGCCCTTCGCATAGCGGTCGACGCGAGAGGGGTTCCCCCACGCCCGGCGAGGACGCTAGCCCGGAAGTGTAGCGCAAGGAAGTGACAGCCGTCACGCCGGTGGTGAAATCGCTGGTAAATCGTCAGCCAGGGTTTGATCTCGCAGACATGCGATGATCTAATCGGCTCGACGTCCGGGACCGACGCTGCGGCGGTGCGATCAGAGGGGCATTGGAGCTGAGAGTGTAGCCGTGGGCTTTGGGGGGCTATCTCCCATTCAAGAGCCACCGGGCTAATTTGGCCGCGCCGTTGAAGAGGCAAACCTTGATAACGCCATGAACAGCGAAACGAGCCGGGCCCTGCTGCCGGCGGGGCTCACCGACCTGCTGCCGCCCGAAGCCGGCCACTCGGCCGAAACCATCGAGCGGTTGCTCGCCTGCTTTTCCGGGCATGGTTACGAGCGCGTCAAGCCGCCGTTGATCGAATTTGAGGACCAGCTTCTGCACGGCAGCGCGGCGGCGCTGGCGCGCGATACCTTCCGCCTGATGGATCCGGTGTCCCAGCAGATGATGGGGCTGCGCGCCGATATCACTATGCAGGTCGCGCGCATCGCGGCAAGCCGCCTCACCAAGAGCCCCCGCCCCTTGCGTTTGTGCTACGCCGGCGATGTTTTCCGCGTCAAAGGCGCACAGCTCCGCCCCGAACGGCAATTCACGCAAGTCGGTTTCGAGCTTATCGGGGCACCCTCGGCGGCGGCTGACGTCGAGACGGTACTGCTGGCCGCCAGCGCGCTGCGCGATGCCGGGGTCGAACGCCTGTCGGTCGATTTGTCGTCGCCGACGCTGGTGCCGGTCCTGTGCGCTGGCCTTGACCTCGGCGAGAACGCCAGTGCCGCGTTGCGCCAAGCGCTCGACCTCAAGGATGCCGGCGCCGTCGCCGCCGCGGCCGGCAAGCACGAGGCGCTTTTCTGCGGTCTTCTAGCTGCAGCCGGGCCTGCGAGCCAGGCGCTGAAATCAATCGAGGCGCTAAAGATACCGAAATCGGCGCGCAAGGAAACCCAGCGGCTAGCCGAGGTTACCCGTGCCATTCTTGCCGCTCAGCCAGGCCTCAGTCTGACCATCGATCCGGTCGAAAACCGCGGCTTTGAATACCATACCGGCGTCGGCTTCACGATATTTGCACCCGGAGTGCGGGGCGAGCTCGGCAGCGGCGGTCGCTACCTTGCCGGCGCGCCCAACTGCAATCCTGAACCGGCGACCGGCGGGACGCTCTACCTCGAGACAATCCTGCGCGCCCTGCCCAAACCTGTCGGACTCAGGCGCCTGTTCCTACCCTTCGGCACCAAGGACGCCGAGGGCCAGGCGCAGCGCGAGGCAGGCTGGATAACCCTTTCAGGGCTCGACAAGGGTCTTGAAGCCGAGGCCGAGGCGCGCCGGCTCGGCTGCAGCCACCTATTGGTCGGCGATGAGCCAATCGCGCTTATTGAAAAGGACGATTGAATGGCGAACGTCGTGGTCGTCGGCTCGCAATGGGGCGATGAGGGCAAGGGCAAGATCGTCGATTGGCTGTCTGAGCGCGCCGACGTCGTCGTCCGCTTCCAGGGCGGGCACAATGCCGGGCACACTCTGGTTATCGGTGACCAAGTTTACAAACTGAGCCTCCTGCCCTCGGGCATAGTGCGCCCCGGCACGCTATCGATGATCGGCAACGGGGTGGTCATCGATCCCTGGGCGCTGCTCGCAGAGATCGACGAGCTTTCCGCCAAGGGCATCGAGGTGACTCCCCGGCGACTCAATATTGCCGCCAACGCCTGCCTCATCCTGCCGCTCCACCGCGAACTCGACCAACTCCGCGAGGCCGCGCGCGGCAAAGCCAGGATTGGCACCACCGGCCGCGGCATCGGCCCGGCCTACGAGGACAAGGTGGCACGGCGTTCGATCCGGGTTTGCGACCTCGCCGACAAAGCAGCGCTCGAAGACAAGATCGACCAACTCCTCCTGCACCACAACGCTCTGCGCCGCGGGTTGGGCACCGATGAGATCGACGCAAAGGCGCTACTCGATGATCTCCTTGAGATCGCCCCCAAGATCGGCGCATTTGCGGGCAATGTCTGGCGGCGGCTGTCGGCCTTGCGTCGGGCCGGCAAGCGCATCCTCTTCGAGGGCGCGCAAGGGGCGATGCTCGACATTGACCACGGCACCTACCCCTTTGTCACATCATCAAACACGGTGGCCGCCCAGGCTGCGGTCGGCAGCGGCATCGGGCCGGGCGCCATCAACTATGTGCTGGGCATCACCAAGGCCTACACCACGCGGGTCGGCGAAGGCCCCTTTCCGACCGAGCAGGATAACGAGATCGGCAAGCATATCGGCGAGCGCGGTCGGGAGTTCGGCACGGTTACAGGTCGAAAGCGGCGCTGCGGCTGGTTCGATGCGGTGATGGTGCGCCAGGCGGTCCAGGTCGCCGGCATCGACGGAATAGCGCTCACAAAACTCGACGTGCTCGACCAGATCGAGACGCTCGAGGTTTGCATCGGCTACAAGATAGGCAACAAGTCGTTCGACTACTTTCCCGCCTCGGGCTGGTCGATGAACCATGTCGAGCCGGTCTACGAGACCATCGAGGGCTGGTCCGAGAGTACCGCCGGCGCCCGCTCCTGGGCCGATCTGCCGGCCAACGCGATCAAGTATGTCCGCCGCATAGAAGAGCTGATCGAGGCCCCCGTCGCGATGCTTTCCACCAGCCCCGAGCGCGACGATACGATCCTGGTCCGCGATCCCTTCGAGGACTAGTGAATAAAATCCAATATTTAGCGTCCATATGTTGGATTCTATCTACTGGAAAACAGCCAGCTGGGCGGCCTAAGGGCCAGCCACGCGCCGGGTAACAGCCCGCCGATAACGGTTTTGACGAACGGCGCCCACGGCGTCGGGGCAAGGGCCGATTTGGCAAAAAACAACGGCAAGGACTGCGCCGCCACATAGAGGCCCCACAGTGCCAGCACGATCCCGAAAACGCGGGCCACGCGCGGGCCGGCGCCAAACAGGGCAAGCGCACCGAAACCCGAGAAGGTGAAAAGAAACAACGAGGGGTATACGGCACCCTGCGCCGCCTCGGCCCAGACTTCGGCCGACAGCCAGAACGGATCACCGAAGGCCTGCGCAGCGGCCCGGCGGGCGGCAAGAATGTCGAAATAACCGCGATGGCCGAAGACAAAGTAGAACACGAGCGGACCGAGCCCAAGAAGCGCCAGCCCGAGCGCCCGCCGCCGGCCGCCCTCGATGCGCCAGTCATCAACCCCTGCCGCCATGTCGCTCGATTGGCCCATTCGGCGGCGTTCGCGGCTATTCCGCGTCGTTCGCGCTTATTCTGATCTCGGCGTCGATCTGGCCGACATCGATGTAGCCGACCTCGATGGCCCGATGAAGCGCGTCGTAAGCGAAGCGCGCTTCCTCGAAGGCTTCGCGCCGGCTGCGCAATTCACTGACCAGCGCTTTGTCGGGTTCGACAGAACCGAGGCTGGCAATCCTCAGCGCGGTTTCGAGGTAGCTCGCCCGCAGTCTCGCGACCGATACCGCTAGGGCCAAGATCGTGTGCTTGTCGAGACCGGGGATGCGTTCGTGTATGATTTCCTGGTTGGCTAGGCGGACGCCCTGCTCCATCTCGCTGAGAAAGCGCGGCATCACGAGATTGTCCTTGCTGCCTTTCGCGTAATCCGACACATTTTGCTCGCCCATCTCTTTACACCTTTGCCGATAAGGAGACGCGCGCCGGCACTGAATCGACGCCGCCCGCCAGTGATCGCACCGATACTAATTATTTCATATTAACAAACGGTTGTGCCTGATGTTTTGGTGTGGTGTGGTTAAGGGGTCTACAACGATAAAGGGCGGACCCTTGGGCCCGCCCTTCTCTGTTTCGGTATTGGTTCCGAGCTAACTAGCCAGTTTCTGCTCCATGGCGAGGTTCTTCATCGCCTTCTGCAGCTTTTCGAAGGCGCGAACCTCGATCTGGCGCACGCGCTCACGGCTGATGTTGTATTCCTGGCTCAGCTCCTCGAGCGTGCGCGGGTTCTCGCGCAAACGCCGTTCGGTGAGGATATGGCGCTCACGCTTGTTGAGCGCGACCATCGCCTGGCCGAGCATGCCGCGGCGGCTATCGAGTTCCTCGCGGTCGGCGAACTGGGTCTCCTGATCCTCGGATTCGTCGACCAGCCAGTCCTGCCACTCACCCTCGCTGTCGGCGCGCAGGGGCGCGTTCAGTGAGTGATCCTGGCTCGCCAGCCGGCTGTTCATCGACACCACGTCCTGTTCGGGGACGTTGAGTTCGGTGGCGATCTTGGTCACCTGCTCGGGCGAGAGGTGCTGCTCCTCGACCGACTGGATCCTGTTCTTGAGCTTGCGCAGGTTGAAGAACAGCTTCTTCTGCGCCGCCGTGGTGCCCATCTTCACCAGCGACCAGGAGTGCAGGATGTATTCCTGGATCGCCGCGCGGATCCACCACATGGCGTAAGTGGCGAGGCGAAAGCCGCGCTCGGGATCGAAGCGCTTGACCGCCTGCATCATGCCGACATTGCCCTCGGAAATGAGCTCGGCCAGCGGCAGACCATAGCCGCGATAGCCCATGGCGATCTTGGCCACCAGGCGCAGATGGCTGGTTACCAGCTGGTGTGCGGCCTCGGTGTCCTCTTCCTCGCGCCAGCTCTTGGCCAGTGTATATTCCTGCTTGGGCTCCAGCATCGGGAACTTCCGAATTTCCTGGAGGTAGCGCGTAAGATTCCCCTCGGGTGTGGGGACCAATGTAAGGCTTGTTGTACTCATCTAACTTTTACTCCGGTCGTATCGTGACTCAAAACGACGCAACGGCTCGGACTCGAGACGCAGCGGTTAGCAAAAAAGAAACCATCAATGTTCGGATTGGCTATCATATACAGCATCCCTATAAGAAATTAAAGTCCTTTAAGAATGGTTAATAAAAGATTGATATCATTCGGAACGTTACTTTCAATTTTCACACGTTTTTTGAAACAGGGATGCTCAAATCCAATCAAATATGCGTGAAGTGCTTGGCGTCCTAGCTTTTCGATCGCTTCAACTGCGCCCTCGGGCAGTGCTGACAGCCGCGCCTTGGTGACCCGCCCATAAAGCGGATCGCCGATCACCGGATGCCCCAGATGAGCAAGATGCACCCGGATCTGGTGAGTTCGCCCGGTCTCCAGGCGGCATTCGAGCAGCGACGCTGTGTTGCCGTAGCGCTCGACGAGCTTGTAGCGCGTGGCTGCCGGCTTGCCGCCGCTTCTCACCACTGCCATTTTCTTCCGGTTACGCTTGGCGCGCCCGATATTGCCCTCGATCCGCCCCTGGCGCATGCCAGGTACGCCCCAGACGAGCGCCCAATAAGCGCGCTCGATGCGCCGTGCCGCGAACTGCTCGGCCAGAGCATTGTGCGCCTCGTCGGTTTTGGCGGCAATCATCACCCCACTGGTATCCTTGTCGAGCCGGTGAACGATCCCCGGCCGCCGCTCGCCGCCGATCCCCGACAGGCTGTCCCCGCAATGGGCGATCAACGCGTTGACCAGCGTTCGGTCGCGGTTGCCGGCGGCGGGATGGACCACCAGCCCCGGTGGTTTGTCGATCACGATCAAATGCTCATCCTCGTAGCGGACATCGAGGTCCATCGCCTGGGCTTGCGGTCTTGCCGGAACAACTTCGGGGATCACTATGGCGAAAGCTTGACCGGGTTTGACCCGCATCGAGGGCTCCGATATCGTCGCCTGGCCCTCGTCGGGGGCAAGCTGCGCGACCCAGCCGCCGGTGATCAGTGCTTTGATGCGCGAGCGCGAAAGCTGCGGCAGGGCATCGCTCAACGCCTTGTCGAGCCGCTCGCCGCCGGCCTCGATGGTGACCAGATGGCGCTCTGCGAGGTCGTTGGCCGGGGTCATCGCTGTAGGCTTTGTGTCATGTCGGCAAGAGTGGACCGGATCGATGCGAGCACTCAAGGTCTTGGTGGCGACGATGGGCGTTCTAATCCTGGCCGCTATCGTCGCCATCGTCATCACCCTCTCCAATCGCACCTCGCGGTCCGTCACCGGCAAACCCTGGGCACGCGCTCTTGAGCTGCCCGCCGGCGCCACTATCAAGGACTTCCGCCTCGACGGCGAGCGCCTCGTCATCCGCACCAGCAGGCCCGGTCAGGGCGATCGCTTGTTGATCCTGCGCCTCGACACCGGCGCCGTGATCGGCACGGTTACTCTATCTAACGGACGGTAGTGGGTTTTCCGTCGCCGCCGGTAGCTCCCCTCGCCCCGGCGCGCTAACCTCGTCTTGCCAATTGGGCCCTGCAATCCAACGGGAAATACCATCAATGAATTTCGGCAGCGACAATATGGGCCCGGTGGCGCCCGAGATCATGGCCGCCATCGCGGCGGCCAACGAAGGAATGGCGGCGGCCTACGGGGCCGACGAGATCACTACCCGCCTGGAAGCGCGGTTCTCCGAGCTTTTCGAAATCAAAATCCGAATCTTCCCGGTGGTCACCGGGGGGGCGGCGAATTCGATCGCCCTGGCGGCCCTCTCGCCGCCCTGGGGGTCGATCTTCTGCCACGCCGAATCGCACATCAATGTCGACGAGTGCGGAGGCCCCGAATTCTATTCCGGCGGCGCCAAGCTGATCACCGTTCCGGGCGAGGACGCCAAATTCGAACCGGCTGCGCTGGCAGAGCAGCTCAAGGCGGCCTGGATCGGTGTCGTTCATTCGGTCCAGCCGGCGGCGGTGTCGATCACCCAATCGAGCGAGTGCGGAGCGGTCTATACGCCGGACGAGGTAGCCGCGATCAGCGAGGTGACCAAGGAATACGGACTTGGCTTGCATATGGACGGCGCCCGCTTCGCCAACGCTGTTTCTCATCTCGGCTGCACGCCGGCCGAAATCACTTGGCGCACCGGCGTCGATATCCTGTCCTTTGGCGCTACAAAGGGCGGAGCGATGGCTGCCGAAGCGATTATCGTTTTCGGCGACGATCCCGGTGACGATCTGTGTCAAGAAATTGAATACCGGCGCAAGCGGGGCGGACACCTGCTGTCGAAGATGCGCTACTGCTCGGCCCAGCTCGAAACCTATATCAGAGACGGATTGTGGCTACGGCTGGCGGCCAACGCCAATGCCATGGCCAAACGGCTGAGCGACGGTCTGGCCGCCCTGCCGGGGACCTCGCTTGCCCACCCGACGCAAGCCAACGAGGTCTTCATAACTCTGCCCGAACCGCTGATCGCGGCACTGCAGAAAGACGGGTTCGGCTTTCACCGCTGGGGCGACCGCAAGACTTCGAATACGGTGCGCTTGGTGACCTGTTTCGATACCAGCGCCGAGACGGTCGACGAGCTGATCGCCGCCGCCAAATTGCATCTCGGTAGAGGTTAGTACTTCCTGGTTTTAAGAATTACCGGAAAGACAAAGACGTGCCTATCCAAAAGCCGGTGAGAAATACTCACCGGCTTTTGGCGTAGTTGGTCCGATAAACCGAAAGCGGTTAGCGCGCAGTTATTCGGGTCTGACCGCTCGATCCGGACTTGATCTGGGAAACGCCGCCGTTGCTCTGCGTGGCGCTGCCATCGCCTGGCTTGCGGCCGCTATTGGCAAAGCTCTCCAGCGCCGCGACCTTGGCCGCGCCGGTCGAGGCCCACACCGTCTTGCCTTCGAAGCGTGCGCCGCGTTCAACTTCCAGGTACTCATGGACGGTGACCGTTCCCTTGAATTTCGAGCTTGCGCTGAACGAGATCTCGCCCGCCTTAACGTCGCCTTGGACGGTGCCGCTGATCACGACCCGCTCGGCCTTGATCGAGCCCGTAACGTGGCCCTCGGGGCCGACTGTTACACAGCGCGCCGTGACGTTGCCGTCGAGCGGGCCTTCGATCGAGACGTCGCCCTCGCCCTTGATGTCACCGGTGATGCGGATATCCGGCGCCAGGATCGACGGCATTGGTGTCCTGGTTTTCTGCCCCGTGGCCACAGGCACATCACCCGCGCTGCGGCCGTTGGACTTCGCTTCCTTCTTTGAAAACATGCTCACTCCCACCTGAATGCTCGGCCCCTTGGATTGCTCGGCGCCGGACTGGTTGACAATCGCGTTTTGCATCCGCCCCAAAATTTTATCCCCCAACGAGCCTTGGCGCCCGGATACCAATCGGACCGGCCGCCGGCCAACTGGAGCGCAGCAACTTCAAGGACACAAAAACATAAACGTAGTAAAGGAAGCGTAAATCGGTGCGGGCTTGATCGTCGGCGGCCCGTTGTTATATTCGTTGTCCCATCGCTCGCGTCCCCTTCGTCTAGTGGCCTAGGACGCCGGCCTCTCACGCCGGAAACAGGGGTTCGACTCCCCTAGGGGACGCCAATTTTTCGTTAAGGCGTTGAAACGACGCCACTATTTCATAGCCGAATATGTCCCGCCCCCATCGCTGGTACAGCGAACTGGTACAGTATGGAGGCGAGAATGCCTGTCACGCGGGTGCCGCACCTGATGTTGAGGGGCCGGACCTACTACTTCCGCCGCGCCGTTCCCGGGCAACTTCAAACCCGATTTGGTCGCCGCGCGATCAAGGCCTCT
>JAPULJ010000465.1 GCA_027295145.1 Alphaproteobacteria bacterium
GAACATGGCGCCAATGGTCACCGCCATCGACCAGCGCGGGCCGATCACGCGCCCGAACAATCCGGCGATGATTGCGCCGATCAGCGGCAGGAATATCGCGGCAGTGTACATCTAACCCTTCATCATGTTGACGTCTTCGACCTCGATCGAACCGCGGTTGCGGAAATAGACCACCAGTATGGCGAGGCCAATCGCGGCCTCGGCGGCGGCGACAGTGAGCACGACCATGGCGACGATCTGGCCGACCAGATCGCCAAGGGCCCAGGAGAAGGCGATCAGATTGATTTTGACCGCCAACAGCATCAATTCGATCGACATTAGGAGCATGATTACGTTTATGCGGTTGAGGAAGATCCCGAAGATGCCGATCGTGAACACGATCGCAGCCAGGGTCAGGTAATGAGCGAGACTGATCTCGAACATGTTCAGACCCCGCTTCTCGGCGGCACCTTGACCACCTCGATCGAATCCTCCCGGCGACGGCGGATCTGCATGCCGATTTTTTGGCGCTTGATGCCCGGACGGCGGCGCAAGGTCAGGACGATTGCGCCGACCATCGCCACCAGCAGGATCATGCCTGCAGCCTGAAAGAGATAGATGTATTTGGTGTAGAGCAGCAATCCGATCTGCTCGGTGTTACTCAACCCACCGGGTTTCGCGACAGGTGCGGCGAGGGCCCCGGCTTCGGGAACCAAAGCCCAGGTACCGGCAACGAGGATCAACTCGACGAGCAGGATCAGCCCGATCATCCCGCCGATTGGCAGGTACTGCAGCACGCCCTCTCGCAGGCGCACGAAATCGATGTAGAGAATCATGACGACGAACATGAACATGACAGCGACCGCACCGACATAGACGATGATCAACACCATCGCCAGGAACTCCGCCCCCATCAGCACGAACAGCCCGGCCGCATTGAAGAAGGCAAGGATCAGGAACAGCACCGAATGCACGGGATTGCGCGCCGACACCACCATGACCGCGGCGGCGATCAGAATTGCGGCAAATAGATAGAAGGCGAGCGCCTGGACAATCACGCGGCCCCCCCTGGCCAAATTTTGGCTAACTGATTGTTATTCACCGGTTTCAGAACAATTCCCCGAACGCCCTGAGGGGCGATTTTGGTTTTTAGCGGTAGGGCGCGTCCACTGCAAGATTGGCCGCAATTTCGGCCTCCCAACGATCCCCGTTATCAAGCAGCTTGTCTTTGTCGTACATCAGCTCCTCGCGCGTCTCGGTGGCGAACTCGAAGTTTGGGCCCTCGACGATGGCATCGACCGGACACGCCTCCTGGCACAGTCCGCAATAGATGCATTTGGTCATGTCGATATCGTAGCGGGTGGTCCGCCGGCTGCCGTCGGCGCGCGGTTCGGCCTCGATAGTGATCGCCTGGGCCGGACAGATCGCCTCGCACAGCTTGCAGGCGATGCAGCGCTCCTCGCCGTTAGCGTAGCGGCGCAGCGCGTGCTCACCGCGGAAGCGCGGGGAGAGCGGGCCCTTCTCGAAAGGATAGTTCACCGTCACCTTGGGTTTGAACATGTATCTGAGCGTCAACCACATCCCAGCAGCTAGTTCGCCAAGAAAGGCAGTACGGATGCTACGGTCGATGAACGACATGGTTAGTCTCTCCGCCGCTTGGTCATTGATTGGGCACCCAGCCGGTGGCGACCAGCACCCCGCCGACGATGACCACGCCGGCGAGCGAAAGCGGCAGGAACACCTTCCAGCCCAGGCGCATCAGCTGATCGTAGCGGTAGCGTGGGAAGCTCGCGCGAACCCACAGGAAGAAGAACAGCACCACCGTGATCTTCAAGGCGAACCAGACCGGCCCAGGAATCCAGGTCAGCCACGAGACCTCCAGCGGCGGCAGCCAGCCGCCGAGGAAGAGGATCGTCGTCATAGCGCTCATGACGATCATATTTATGTATTCGCCAAGGAAAAAGAGCGCGAATGGAAAGGCCGAATATTCGACGTTGTAGCCGCCCACAAGTTCCGCTTCGGCCTCGGGCAAATCGAAGGGCGCACGATTGGTTTCGGCCAGGGTGGAGATGAAGAAGATGATAAATATCGGAAACAGCGGTAGCCAGTACCAGTGCCAAAACCCGCCGGCTTGCGAGAGCACGATTTTCGATAGATTGAGCGAGCCGGCGACCATCAGAACGGTGATGATGACGAAGCCGATGGCGACTTCGTAGGAGACCATCTGGGCGGCGGAACGCAGCGCGCCGAGGAAAGCGTATTTCGAATTACTCGCCCAGCCCGCCATGATAATGCCGTAGACGCCAAGCGAGGATATTGCGAAGAGGTAGAGGATGCCGACATTGATGTCGGCGAGCACCAATCCGTCGCCGAATGGGATCACCGCCCAGGCGACGAGACTGAGACTGAAGGTGACGATCGGCGCGACGATGAAAACCGCTGGGTTGGCGCCACTAGGGACGATGGTTTCCTTGAGCAGGAGCTTGAGCCCATCGGCGAAAGGCTGCAACAGCCCGAACCAACCGACGACGTTAGGGCCCTTGCGCATTTGCATGGCTCCGATCACCTTGCGCTCGTAATAGGTCAGGTAAGCCATTGCAATCATCAAAGGCACGATGATCGCTAGCACCTTGAGGACGATCAGGATCGTCGGCCAGGCATAACCTTCCCAGAATTCGAGCATCGCTCGGCCCTATCCCTGTGTTCCAGTGAGGCCCGTGCTGCTGTCCGACGCGGCAGCGGTGCACGCCGCCATGGTCTCCGAGCACCGGCTGATCGGGTCGGTCATGTAGAAGTTGTCGATCGGCGATGCGAATGGCGCGCTGTCCATCGTTCCGGCGCGCCCGAAGCGGCCCCAGCGTGTCGACATGATAGCGCCGACATTGGCAAAAACCGGGCTTGCGCCGGCAAGCGCCTCACGCACCGCGCCGAGATCGTCGTAAGGTAGTTTCTTGCCCAGGGCTTCGGACAGGGCGCGCAGGATGCGCCAGTCTTCGCGCGCCTCGCCCGGCGGAAAGCCGGCGCGCTGGCCGTGCTGCGCCCTTCCTTCGGTATTGACGTATGTTCCCGGTTTTTCGGTGTAGGCGGCGCCCGGCAGGATGACGTCGGCGCGATGGGCGCCGGTGTCGCCATGGTGGCCCTGATAGATGACGAAGGCGGTGCCCAGCGATGACATGTCGATCTCGTCGGCGCCGAGTAGATAGACCACTTCGATCTCACCTCGGTTCGCACCCCTCAGGATGCTCGCAGTGTCACGCCCGCCAAGCCCGGGAACGAAGCCGAGATCGAGCCCGCCGACGCGAGAAGCTGCCGTGTGTAGAACGTTGAAGCCGTGCCATCCCTTGGCGTTCATATCGAACTTCTCGGCCAGCGCGCGCCCGACTGCCATCACCGCCGCGCCGTCGCGCCTGGCAAGCGCGCCCATGCCGAGGATCAGCATCGGGCGCTTGGCTTGGCTTAATGTCTTGGCGAAGCGGTGCTTGCCGGCGGCCAACTCGGCAAGCGTATCGGGGCCCGCGCCGAGGCGTTCGGCCGGGTAAGTCAGATCGCTATCGGGACCGATTACGCCGATCGGGAAGCGACCTTCCAACATGCGTTTACGGATGCGGGCGTTGATGATCGGGGCCTCGATCCGTGGATTGGTGCCGATTAGCAGGAGCGCATCGGCCTCCTCGATGCCGGCGATGGTGGTGTTGAAGAGGTAGCCGGCTCGGACCCGCGGATCGAGACGCGCACCGTCCTGACGGCAATCGATGTTAGGGGAACCGAAGGCCAGCATCAGTTCCTTTAAGCACAGCATCGCCTCGGCGTCGCACAGATCGCCGGCCAATGCGGCGATGCGCTCGCCCTTGACCCGCTTGAGGCGCTTGGCGATTACGGCAAACGCCTCATCCCAGCTTGCTGGTTCGAGCGTGCCTTTGCGCCGGACGTAGGGCTGGTCGAGCCGCTGGCGGGCGAGCCCATCGCAGGAAAAGCGGGTCTTATCGGATATCCACTCCTCGTTGATGTCTTCGTTGAGACGCGGCAGGACGCGCATCACCGTTCCGCCCCGCGCATCAATGCGGATGTTCGAGCCAACCGCGTCGAGCACGTCGATGGATTCGGTCTTGTCCAGCTCCCAGGACCGCGCATTGAAGGCGTAGGGTTTGGAGGTCAGCGCGCCGACCGGACACAGATCGATAACGTTGCCCGACAACTCCGAGCCCATCGAGCGTTCGAGGTAGGTTGTGATCTCCATGTGTTCGCCGCGGCCGATGGCGCCCAGCTCCTCGACCCCGGCAACCTCGGTGGCGAAGCGGATGCAGCGGGTGCAGTGGATGCAACGGGTCATGATCGTACTAATCAGCGGGCCCATATTTTTTTCGACAACGGCGCGCTTGTTTTCGAGGTAGCGCGAACGGCCCATGCCGAATGCCATGGCCTGGTCCTGCAGGTCGCACTCGCCGCCCTGATCGCAGATCGGGCAGTCGAGCGGGTGGTTGATAAGCAGAAATTCCATGACCCCGCGCCGGGCCGTCTTCGCCGCCTCGCTGTCCGTATTGACGACCATCCCCTCGGCAACCGGCATGGCGCATGAAGCCACTGGCTTGGGCGCCTTCTCGACCTCGACCAGACACATGCGGCAATTTCCGGCGATCGACAGCCGCTCGTGAAAACAGAAGTGCGGCACCTCGATGCCAATGGACTGGCAGGCCTGCAGGATCGAAAGACCGTCCGCAACCTCGACTTCATGCCCGTCGATGGTGAGCTTCGTCATGCGCTCTACGCCGCCTTTTGCTTGCGTTTGAGGATGCGGTGTTCAAGCTCGGGTCGGAAATGACGGATCAACCCCTGCACCGGCCACGCGGCCGCGTCGCCGAGGGCGCAGATCGTGTGACCCTCAATCTGGCGGGAGACCTGTTCGAGCAGGTCGATCTCCTCTATCTCGGCGTCTCCGGTGACCAGGCGCTCCATCACCCGCCACATCCAGCCGGTTCCCTCGCGGCACGGCGTGCACTGCCCGCAGCTCTCGTGCATGTAGAATTTCGAGAGGCGCGCGATGGCTTTGACGATGTCAGTGGACTTGTCCATGACGATCACCGCCGCCGTGCCTAGCCCGGACTTGACTTCCATCAGACTGTCGAAATCCATTCGGATGTTATCGCAGGTCGGCTTGGGCAGGCAGGGCACGGAGGAACCGCCGGGGATCACTGCGAGCAGATTGTCCCAGCCGCCGCACACCCCGCCGGCGTGGGTATCGATCAAATCGCGCAAGGTGATCCCCATCTCCTCCTCGACGGTGCACGGTTTGTTGACGTGCCCGGAGATGCAAAACAGCTTGGTGCCGGTGTTGCGCTCGCGTCCCAGTCCGGCGAACCAGCCCGCTCCCCGGCGCAGGATGGTCGGCACGACGGCGATGGTCTCGACATTGTTGACCGTGCTGGGGCAGCCGTAAAGACCGGCATTGGCCGGAAACGGCGGCTTCAGGCGCGGTTGGCCCTTCTTGCCTTCGAGCGATTCGAGCAGCGCTGTTTCTTCGCCGCAGATATAGGCTCCGGCGCCTCGATGAAGGTAGAGGTCGAAATTGTAACCGCTCTTGGTGGCGTTTTTTCCGAGCAACCCGGCATCGTAGGCCTCGTCGATGGCTAACTGCAAGGCTTTGGCTTCGTTGACAAATTCGCCGCGTATATAGATGTAGCCGGCGTTCGCGCCCATGGCGAAGCCGGCGATCAGCGAGCCTTCGACCAGCTTGTGGGGGTCGTGGCGCATGATGTCGCGGTCTTTGCAGGTGCCGGGTTCGGACTCGTCGGCATTGACGATGAGGTAGTGTGGGCGGCCGTCGCGCCGGTCGTCGGCGGGCATGAAGGACCATTTGAGGCCCGTCGGAAAGCCGGCACCGCCACGCCCGCGCAGGCCCGAGTTCTTGATCTGATCGACGATCCATTCCCGGCCCTTGGCAAGGAAGGCCTTGGTGCCACCCCAATCGCCACGTTTTTTCGCCGACTTAAGGTCGGCCCCCTCGAAGCCGTAGAGGTTGGTGAAGATACGATTTTTGTCGGCGAGCATCAGCGGGTTCTCTTGGTCTTGGTTTGGATTTTCGACTTGAGCGTCGTCGCGCCGCCCAGGGGCTCGGACGACCGCCGACCGTTCTGCGGCCCCATTGCCGGAGTTTCGCCGTTCTTCAGAGCGATGAGGAGCTTTTTGATCTTCTCGGTGTCGAGGTCTTCGTAAAAGTCATCGTTGATCTGGACCATCGGCGCGTTGACGCAAGCGCCCAGGCATTCGACCTCGACAAGCGTGAACAGCCCGTCTTCGCTGGTCTCCCCGACGCCGATGCCGCAGATTTCGGTGATCGCCTGCCTCACCTCATCCGAGCCACGTAGCCAGCACGGCGTCGTCCCACACAGCTGCAAGAGGTATTTGCCGACGGGAGCTAGGTTGAACATGGTGTAGAAACTGGCGACCTCCTGGACCCGCATCGCCGGCATGTCGAGCAGTCCGGCGACATGCTCGATCGCTGGTTGCGGCAGCCATCCATCCGACTGACGTTGGGCGAGGTCGAGCAGCGGCAGGACCGCGCTGGCCTGTCGGCCCTTGGGGTACCGGCCGAGAAGCACCTTTACCTGCTTGCGATTCGTGGCCGAGAAAGCAAAGCTCTCGGGCTGTTCGGCGCCGGGCGCGCTCGTACTCATCGGTCGATCTCGCCGAAGACAATGTCCATCGAGCCGATGATGGCGACGAGATCGGCCAGCATGTGGCCCTTGGCCAGGAAATCGGTGGCTTGCAGGAAAGCAAAGCCTGGCGCGCGGATCTTGCAGCGGTAGGGCATGTTGGTGCCGTCGGCGACGAGGTACACCCCGAACTCGCCCTTGGGCGCTTCGACTGCGGTGTAAGTCTCGCCGGCAGGCACGTGGTAGCCCTCGGTGTAGAGCTTGAAATGGTGGATCAGCGCTTCCATCGAGCGCTTCATCTCGGCCCTCGGTGGCGGCGTGATCTTGCGGTCGTCGACCTTGACCGGTCCCGCCGGCATCTCGTTTACGCACTGGCGCATGATCTTCAGGCTCTGGCGCATCTCCTCTATACGGACCAGATAGCGATCGTAGCAGTCGCCGTTTTTGCCGATGGGGATGTCGAAATCCATGCGCTCGTAGACATCGTAGGGCTGGGACTTGCGCAAGTCCCAGGCTAGCCCCGAGGCGCGCAGCATGGGGCCGGAAAATCCCCAATCGAGCGCTTCCTCGGCGCTCGCCACGCCGACATCGACGGTGCGTTGCTTGAAGATGCGGTTTTCGGTGAGCAGGCCCTCGCAATCTTCGATGATTTGCGGATAGCTCTCGCACCAGGCCAAAATATCGTCGGCCAGCCCTGGCGGCATGTCGAGCGAGACCCCGCCGGGCCGGAAATACGCCGCGTGCAGGCGCGCGCCGGAGACCCGCTCATAGAACTCCATCAATTTCTCGCGCTCCTCGAACATCCACAGGAACGGCGTCATCGCGCCAATATCGAGCGCGAAGGTGCAGATGTTGAGGATGTGGTTGAGGATGCGGCCGATCTCGCAATAGAGCACGCGGATATACTGGGCCCGCTCGGGGGCCTCGATGCCGAGCAGTTTTTCGACGGCCAACGCGAAGACATGCTCCTGGTTCATCGGCGCGACGTAATCGAGGCGGTCGAAATAAGGCACCGCCTGCAAATAGGTCTTGTACTCGATTAGCTTCTCGGTGCCGCGGTGCAGCAGCCCGATATGGGGATCGGCGCGGTCAATGATCTCGCCGTCCATCTCGAGCACCATTCGCAAAACGCCGTGGGCAGCCGGGTGCTGAGGACCGAAATTCATCGAAAAGTTCTTGATCTGAACTTCCGCCATCAGCCGGCACCCTGGCCCTTGCCGCCGTCCTTGCCGGCATCATCCTCGATGGCCTTTTCGTCGCCCGGCAGGATACGATCGATGGTCATGCCTTCCCAAGGGGATAGAAAATCGAAAGTGCGAAACTCCTGGGTCAGCTTGACTGGCTCGTAGACGACGCGCTTCTGTTCCTCGTCGTAGCGGACCTCGACATAACCGGTTAGCGGGAAATCTTTGCGGAAGGGATGGCCCTCAAAGCCGTAATCGGTCAGGATTCGCCGCAAATCGGGGTGGTCGTCGAAAAGGATACCGTAGAGATCCCAGGCCTCGCGTTCGTACCAGCCGGCGGCGCTGAATACGGGAGTGATCGAGGGTACCGGCGCGCTCTCGCCTGTCGATAGCTTGACCCGGACCCGCAAGTTGAGCTTGAGGCTAAGCAGGTTGTAGACGACTTCGAAACGCTCGTCGCGCTCGGGATAGTCGACGCCCGAAATATCGACCAACATTTTGAACTGGCAGTTGGTGTCGTCGCGCAGGAAGGTCATGATTTTGACGATTGCGCCGCGATGGCCAGAGAGCACGAGCTCGCCATGCGACACCTCAATTCGCGCCACTTCATTGGGCAGCGCAGCGGCGATATAGTCGCCGAGATCTCGCAAACTTTGGTCCATCAACCCCTCTAGAATGTCCGCCGGTGCGGGGGGCGCCGACTATATGCGAACGCGATCATCAGCGTAAGATCGTTCCAGTCCGCCTAATCTTCTTCTGTAGTTGGAAGATCCCGTAAAGCAACGCCTCGGCGGTTGGCGGGCAGCCGGGCACATAGACATCGACCGGAACGATGCGGTCGCAGCCACGCACCACCGAGTAAGAGTAGTGGTAATAGCCGCCACCATTGGCACAAGATCCCATCGAGATTACCCAGCGCGGCTCGGCCATCTGGTCATAGACCCGGCGTAAAGCCGGCGCCATTTTGTTGGTCAGCGTGCCGGCGACGATCATCAAATCGGACTGGCGCGGGCTGGGACGGAAGACGATGCCGAAGCGATCAAGGTCGTAGCGCGACGCGCCGGTATGCATCATCTCGACCGCGCAGCAGGCAAGCCCAAAGCTCATCGGCCACAACGAACCGGTGCGCGCCCAGTTGACCACCTTATCGACATTCGAGAGCAGGAAGCCCTTGGACTGCATCTCGCCTTGTAAATATACATCGAGATCGCTGGTCTCGGCGCCGGCCACCGCCCCTGCCTCGCTTGCCGTGCCTACTCCCATTCGAGGGCGCCCTTCTTCCACTCGTAAACGAAGCCCACCGTCAGGATGGCCAAGAAGATCACCATCGACCAGAAACCGAATACGCCGATTTTGCCAAGCGTCACCGCCCAGGGAAACAGGAAGGCGACTTCGAGGTCGAAGATGATGAAGAGGATGGCGACGAGGTAAAATCGCACATCGAAGCGGCCACGCGCGTCCTCGAAAGCATCGAAGCCGCATTCGTAGGCCGACAGCTTCTCCGGGTAGGGTTTCTGGCGTGCGACGATCCACGACGCTGCGACCAACACACCCGACAGCCCGATGGCGATGCCGAGGAAGATCAGAATCGGCAGGTACTCGCGCAAAAGCTCGTTCATGATCCCCAATCGAATCTAGTCTCATTGCGCCGTGCGGCTAGTGGGTCCCATCCCGACCCGGCCAGCACCGCGGCGCCCCCCAAAAAGACGAGAGATTTATACTGCGTGCGGGAGTGCATGGAAAGAGGTGTCGCACCGTATAGCTGTGAGTTGGACCGGCGCGTCGCTTGTGCCGGACCGAACAAGGTAACAACGCTACCGACGTTGCCGTTAGCCGGCCCCTAGGCAAGTTGAGGGCATTAGAAGGCGGAAACAGAATTTCGCGGAACTGCAGCAAGGAGAAATAAAATTTCAGTAAACAGATAGTAAATAGCAATTATCTTAAATGTAAATTAAAATTTAATAAAGTTAATTACGAACTAATTTGACATTATTCAGTTAATGGAGTAAACATAGGTAAGAGTTAATTGTCTGTTAACCTTAACAAAAATGGAATTTTCTCTAGGAGATGCAGGAGATGTTGAGAATATTACTTATATTTCCGGCGATGAGAGCGAGTATTCGAGTTGCGACATGGATCGGGATCGCGTTGTTCGCAGCCATCCTGCCTCTGTCGGCCAACGCCGCCTCGCCAGCTTCCGCACGCGCCAAATCCGTCTCCTTTTCTCTGGTATTGATGGTCGGTGCGCGGCCGATCCAGCCGATGACCCAGCGCGACTGCCTGGTCCGACTGGCCTACCATGAAGCACGCAGCGAATCCGACGAGAGTATCATCAAGCGGGTTTGGACCGCCGTTTGGCGGGCCCGCCGGGACGATTTCAAGGCCAGCACGATCTGCGAAGCGGTGTTCCAGTATGGCGCCTTCTCGGCCTTCCTGCGCGGCCTGCCGCCGATGAAGAACAAGGCCGCTTTGCGCCGGGTCTCCAAGATCGTCGATGGGCAGATGCCCGCGATACTGCCCGATCTCTACCACGGCACCGATTGCGTCGAGACCGACATGCACACTGGCAGGTGCGTCTACACGTTGGCCGATACAATCAAGAAACAGCCGGTGATGACCCACCACGCCGAGGCCGACTGCTACTATCTCGGCCGCAAAGGTTACAAGTACGTCAAGCGCAATGGCCGCTGCGAGCCGAATTGGGCGGGTAAGATGGCAGAGGTCGCCTCCGCCAAGTGCTCGATCGTCAAAAAACGCCGTTGCCGCACAGTCTTCTGGCTGATCGGCGGAAAATAGCCGGATTGTCGCCAGTCGGGGCAATGGAGGTATTTACTGTCCTCGCATCTCGCAGAGTCGGCCGTAAGCCTGCCTCTCGCAGGACCAAACGGTCCAACAAAGCCAGCCAAATTTTTAGGGTAAATGGCGGGAGCGACGGGACTCGAACCCGCGACCTCCGGCGTGACAGGCCGGCGGTTTAAGTTGCCACCCACCGCCACACCACGAATCTTACCGATAAACCGGTGTATTTAAAGCGACTTTTCCCGCCACTTCCCGACAGCAATTCGCTGTGCTATGGTTGCTATGTGGTTGCTAGGCCCCAACAGCAACCATTGGAGAGAGGCTGCCATGAACTCGACCGACGCTTCGTCTGACCGCCGCCGCCGCATCACCAAGCGGACTGTGGATGCGCTGAAGTCAGGACAGAT
>JAPULJ010000466.1 GCA_027295145.1 Alphaproteobacteria bacterium
GCTGATGCGCCTGCGTGGATTGATCCTGGAGGCGGCTTCGACGACGCAAGGCGTTGGAAATTTGGAAGAGACGCTGAAATGGGGTCAGCCGAGCTATCTCACGACCGAGACCAAAGCCGGCAGCACAATCCGCATCGACAAGATCAAATCCGGTGACCGGCAATATGCCCAGCAATACGCTATGTACTTCCATTGCCAAACCACGCTGGTGTCCACATTCCGCGAGCTCTATCCCGACGAGTTCAGTTTCGAAGCAAACAGGGCCATCATATTCAGTGAGGAAGAGGAGCTACCCGAAGACGCCTTGCGCCACTGCATCGCCCTGGCGCTGACCTACCATCTCAACAAGCGCCGAAGGCATTTGTAGGCGGGGTAGCTAAACCGCCGCCGGCACGCCGGCTTTTTTGAGCGCGGCCTTCTGCCGGCGGGCCAGGGCCTTCACGTCGAAATCTTCGATCAGACCGTGGAACATCTCGTACCAGTTGATCTCGGCCTTCAGGCGCAGGAAGACCGAGCCGAGGCCGATGGCGGCGCGATCCATCAGCACGAATTCGCGCGGCGGGACGACGCCGCCCAAGCGGCGCAGCTCGCTATGGACTTTCTCGGCCACCTTCGCGCCGTAGACGACGCCCTCCTCGCCCTCCTGGATTCGCCGTGCCCGGTTCTCCATCAACGGGGCATAGACGAACTCAGCCCAAAGGTTCAGCACATCGATAACCTCGGCGCTCAGATCGGTGAAACCCCAGGTTTCGTAGGCGTGGACGGCGAGCTCTCGGTCGCTGTCGCACAGCGCGTGGTAAAGGTCGATGACGCCGCCGACGAAGGAAGGCGGGAAGACCCGGATACAGCCGAAATCGAGCAGATTGATCGAGCGGTCGGGGCGGGCGGTGTAGTTGCCGAGATGGGGGTCCCCGTGGATGATCCCGTAACCGTAGAAGGGCACGTACCAGGCGCGGAACATGTTGATCGCGATCGCGTTGCGGGTCTCGGCGTCGGCTTCGGTGAAGTCGGTCAGCGGGCGGCCCTCGGCCCAACGCATGGTCAGTAGCCGCCCGGCCGATAGCGCGTCGATCACGCCGGGAACGTGGACGTTTGCTTCGTCCTTCAGCATCGCCGCGTAGAGCTTCATGTGCCGGGCCTCGCGGACGTAATCGAGTTCCTCGCGTAAGCGTGCCGTCAGCTCCGCGTGGATATGCCGGGTCGAGATAGTTTTATCGTACCGCTCGTAGAGGCCGAAGATCAGCTTGAGCTGGCGCAGGTCGGCCTCGACGACTGAGGCCATGTCGGGATACTGCAGCTTGCAGGCCAGTGCCGTGCCGTCATGCGCGCTCGCCCGATGGACCTGCCCAAGCGATGCCGCGGCGGCGGCCTTGTGCTCGAAAGTGGCGAACCTGGCCTGCCAATCTTCCCCCAGCTCCGTCGCCATGCGCCGACGTACGAAGGGCCAGCCCATCGGCGGGGCGTTTGACTGCAACTCGGCCAGCTCGCTGGCATATTCGCTTGGCAGCATGTCGGGGATGGTCGACAGAATTTGGGCGACTTTCATCAGCGGTCCCTTGAGCCCGCCGAGCGCCGTCTTCAGATCGCTGGCGTGTTTGCTCCGGTCGATTTTGAGCCCCAGATAGCGCTCGCCGGCGACCCGCGCCGCCAGCCCGCCGACCGCACGCCCGACCCGCGCGTAGCGCCGTACCCTGCCGGGCAGGGAGTCGATTTCGGTTTCGTCGGCCATGGAGTTTGTTCAGCCCCCGTATGTGAAAGTCAGCGTTAATCTCCAGTCAGCGGCAGGATTACGGCAATTGTGGGTCAAGGATGCCGGAGGCTGGGCTGTGTCTTGGTCGCTGCCGGTGCTACCGTGCTCGGCCAATGCAGAAGTGTCTTGGGAATCTCAGGTCAATGGCTCCAAATCTTACCGTTGGCGAGGAAGGTTCATGACCGACACCAAGAGCCCGACCGGTTTTGACATATTGCGCGATCCGGCGCTCAACAAATCAACCGCCTTCACCGACGATGAGCGCGACCGGTTGAAATTGCGCGGTTTGCTCCCGGCTGCGATCTGCCCACAGCCGCTCCAGTTGGAGCGCGTTATGGAGAATATCCGGCGCAAGAACAACGAGATCGAAAAATACATATTCCTTGCCGCGCTGCAGAGCCGCAACGAGCGCTTATTCCACCGCGTGTTGATAGACAATATTGTCGAGTTGATGCCGGTTGTTTATACGCCAACGGTCGGCCAGGCATGCAAGGAATTTGCCCACATATTTCGCCAAACCAAGGGCTTTTACATCACCCCCGAGGACAGGGGCCGGGTGCGGGAAAATCTCGACAACTGGCCCGAGGAGGATGTGCGGGTCATCGTCGTCACCGACGGTCAACGTATTCTGGGGCTCGGCGATCTCGGTGCAAGCGGCATGGCCATTCCAATCGGCAAGCTCGCTCTTTACGTCGCCTGTGCCGGAATTCACCCCCATCAGTGTCTGCCGGTGATGCTCGATGTCGGCACCGATAATGCGGAGCTGCGCGCCGATCCGCTCTATCTGGGGATCAATGGCCCCCGGCTGGCCGGGCCGGAGTACGACTCACTGGTCGAGGAATTCGTGGTCGCGGTGCAGGACAAGTTCCCCGGCGCCCTAATCCAGTTCGAGGATTTCCTGACCCCCAACGCCTATCGCCATCTCAACGCCTATCGCGACCGCGTCTTATGTTTCAACGACGATATTCAGGGGACGGCAGCGGTGGTGCTGGCAGGGGTATACGCCTCGACCCGGATTTCCGGCCTCGACTTCGGTGATCTCAAAATCATGTTTTTGGGCGCTGGATCGGCAGCCACAGGTATCGCCGACCTCATGGTGCCCGCCTTCATGGCCACCGGGCTCTCTGTCGAGGAGGCGCGACGCCGGCTTTGGTTCGTCGACGAGAACGGTCTGCTGACCGACGAGCGTGACTGGCTTGGGCCGCACAACATTCCCTTCGCGCACGACCATGCGTCAGCGAGTTTCGTTGATGCGATCAATATTTTGAAGCCGAATATTCTGATTGGTGCGACGGGGGCGCCCGTAACGTTCACCGAGCCGGTTATC
>JAPULJ010000467.1 GCA_027295145.1 Alphaproteobacteria bacterium
GGGTCGAGTCGCGCCAGTTGGCTCAATCGCCGCCGCGCCATCAGGCGAAAGATCGGCGTTAGATCGAGCATTCGAGCTAACGGTTCAGGCAGCTTGGAGATGCCGGGCGCCCGCCTCGGCGAGGCCGGCTGCATCCTCGACGACCGCCAACCCGGCGCCCGGGCGGCAGGCGTTTTCCGAGAGGTGGCGGCGCCAGGCCCGTGCCCCCGGGATGCCGCTATAGAGGCCCAGCATGTGACGGGTGATGTGCGAGAGATAGACCCCCTCATCGAGCCGGGCAGCGATGTAGGGCATGAAGCGGGCGATGATCTCAGCGCGTGAGGGCGCTGCTTCCCGCGCGCCGAATATCCGCCTGTCGGCCTCGGCCAGCATGTACGGATCGCTATAACCGGCGCGGCCGATCATAACCCCGTCGACCCGATCGAGATGCTCCGTGGCCTCATCGAGATTAATGATCCCGCCGTTGATGATGATTTCGAGGTCGGCGCGATCCTTCTTCAGCCGGTGGACAAGATCGTGGCGCAGCGGCGGTATATTGCGGTTTTCTTCGGGATCGAGGCCGGTCAGCCAGGCCTTGCGCGCGTGGACGATGAAAGTGCGGCATCCGGCATCGGCGATGCGGTCGACGAAGGCGAGTAGATCCTCGTAGCGGTCGCGCTGGTCGATGCCGATGCGCGACTTGACCGTTACCGGCAGGTCGCTGGCCTCAATCATGCCAGCGACACAGGCCGCTACCGTTGCCGGCTCGGCCATCAGGCAGGCGCCAAAACGGGCTGCCTGAACCCGCTGGCTGGGGCAGCCTACATTGAGGTTGATCTCGTCGTAGCCGTGTTCGGCTGCGAGGCGGGCGCAGGTTGCCAGGGCGTCGGGATCGGCGCCGCCGAGCTGCAGCGCCAGCGGATGTTCGGCCTCGTCGTAGCCGAGAATGCGCTTCTGGTATCCGTGCAGGATCGCGCCGGTCGTAATCATTTCGGTATAGAGGAGTACTCGCGCCGAGATCGCCCGCAGGAAGGAACGGCAATGCCGGTCCGTACGGTCCATCATCGGCGCCACCGAAAGCCGGCGGTCGAGCTTGTCGCACTGCCAATCCATGGCTGCAACATAGTCGCAAGGGGGCCCGGCTTGAAGGGCGGCGCGCAAATCGTCTCCGGCGTTAACCTTTTGCTGTCATTTTCCTGACAAGAGTACTCAGGCGCAGTTCATGTGATCTGCGTCACTGTGTGGACTGAAGGTTCGGCGTATCAATACGCCAGCAAACGAACCGGAGGACTGAAAAATGGCTTATGGACCAAACGACTTCGAGCATGACGATCTCCTCGAAGAAAGCATCTATGACGAAGTCGAAAACTACTACGACGACGATCTGGCCGATCTCGCTCAGAACGCCGACTGGAACTAAACACCTGGCCAACCTGGCCGGCCCGAGTAGGGCGCAGGAGAAGATTTAGAAGATTCTGCGCTCCGGACTAAAGGCGATCCGCCTGCGATTTTTGTAGGCGACAGACGCCGCGAGCAGCCTGATGAGTAGGCTGTATCGTTCCCGCCTCTCACCGAGGCCGGGAAAACAATTTCAAGCTATCAAAAATTAAACAAAATTTGTGGTCGCCGCCTGCGGTGACGCGCTTGAAATAGCTCGTCCACTAGCCTTTTTTCTTAGGCGGTTTCTTTTCCTTGTGCGGCAGCGAGGATGCGTAATCAAGCGAGCGCCCGATCCAGTCATCGAGTGCCCCACGCTCGCCGAGGATCGCCTATGGCACGGAAACGTACCCCTTCATCGCCCGGCCCGGCTTGGCCTCGAACGGGCCGGCGCGGTGCTCCGACTTCATCACCTCGCGGTCCGCTTCGGACAGACGCAGGAGAATGTTCTCCTGGTGCAGGCCGATGAACATGTTGCCATTCACGAAGGCACAAGGAAAACCGAACATTTTCTGCCGCTCGGCAATTGGGTCGCCTGGCGCTACCTCGTCAAAAAGCGCGATCAGTTCGGGAGAGGTTTTTCTCCAACTCATGGGGTCGCTCTGCTGTTTCGGACGCGTGGCAAGGGCGACTATAGTTCCGATTGTGGGTCAAACGAATGCTCACGGGCGGGCAATAAGGAGATCGGACGATGGCGCTTGAGATGAGGGCGATTTGCGAAAAATGCGAGGAGCCGCTGGCCGCCATGGACGAAGCCTGCATCTGCTCTTACGAATGCACCTTCTGCCCACCCTGTTCCCACGTGATGGACGACATCTGCCCAAACTGCGGCGGCGAGCTGGTGCGGCGGCCCCGTCGCAAGCCCAAGGCGTAACTTCATACGATCAATACGCAGGTCACCAGCGCGCCGAGCAGGCAGAACAGTATGAAGAATGCCAGATGGGGCATTGTCTACTTGACCAACAGGTCGAGCGGCGCGCGGCTCAGCGGCGTGCAGCCGTTGTCCGTCACCTCAAGCGTCTGGCCCGTCGTCATTGCCAGGCCCGCGTCGCTGTCGAAGATGATGATATGGACGAAGAAAACCATCCCGGGCGCCGCCGCGAAGGGGTTGCCGTGGAAAAACATCGGCCAGTCCATCCAGTTGGGTGCGTAGGTCGCACCGAGGCTGTAGCCGCAGGCGTTCAATCTGTGCTCGCGGTAGCCTGCCCCGTCAAGCACCGATGCGTGGGCGTCGAACACCGCGCCCATCGTGGCGCCGGGCAGAAGCGTTTCTTTACAGGCCTGCAGCGCCTCGACCGCCGCTGTGTGCATGGCGCACTGCGCTGGCGGCGCTTCACCGATCAGGATCGTACGCATCAGACAGGCATGATAGTGGCGATAGACGCCGGCAAATTCGAGGGTGAGCTGATCGTTGTGATCTAGGTTCCGGCGGCCGGTGAAGTAGCGGCAAAGAAGCGCGTCGGGCCCCGAGCCGATAATCGTCTCGTTCGCCGGATCATCGCCGCCGCCACGAAAGACGGCGCCCTGCATGGCCGCCAGGATATCGCCCTCGAAGGCGCCGGGACCGGCCAGCCGTTCGGCCTCGGCCAGCGCTTCGTCGGCCAACTCGCCGGCGCGGCGGACATAGACCAGCTCGGCTGGGCTCTTGACCACCCGCAGGCGGCTGACGAGGTCGGAAGCGTCCTGTAACGTACAGAACCCATCGAGCGAGGCAGCCAGCATTCGGCCCGAACGTGCGGTGAGCCCATAAGCCTCCCATTCGACCCCCAACCGCTTGCCCCTTAGCCCATAGGATTCGAGAACATCGCGCAAGGCGTCAGCCGGGGTGGCGCCCTCTTCATCGACCCAGATACGCACATCCTCGATCACCGAAGTGTGGCGCGCCTGGCGCAGATCGGGTGCCCGGGTCAGCAGCGTCATGGCCCCGTCGGCGCCGAGATAGAGGCACTGGAAATAGACATAACCGAAGGTGTCGTAGCCGGTCAGGTAGTACATGCTTTCCTGACGAAACATCAGTAGCCCGTCGAGGCCCTGCGCGGTGATGGCTTCAGCCGCTCGGGCGCGCCGGCCAGTGAGTTCATCCTCGGTGAAATGGATCGCCATTCATTCAGTACCCCAGCACTTTATCCCCCAACACGATGGCCGAAATGTTTCGGCCGTAGTCGGGTTCGTCGTTGAGGCAGGCGCGCCGGTAGCTGAAAAAATCCGAGCCGTCGGGGCGGGTGTCGGCGGCCAGCACTTCGACACTGGCCAGGCCGAGGCCGGAGAGCCGCGCTTCGATAAAGGCGGGCAAGTCGAATAGATAGTGATCTTGGCGGTTGGAGGGCCGAAAATAAGTTTCGCTACTGGATTCTTCG
>JAPULJ010000468.1 GCA_027295145.1 Alphaproteobacteria bacterium
GGCTGCGTTGACGCCTATAATTTCGTCGTCAAAACGCGAAAAAGCGTGTGCAAAAACGATATAGGAGAGCGGTCGATGCGGCCAGAGGAAACGCCAGCAACCAATATCGACCTGTTGGCCATCGAGGACGAAAATCTCGACACCATAAATACCTGGTTCGAGGCGCCTCATGTTCTTCCCTGGTGGGGTGAGCCCAGCGACAACCGCAAGGAAGTCGCCTGGAACCGCCAGAGCCGGTACGGCGATTGTCGCCTGATAGCTGGCGACGGGCGGCCGATCGGCTATATCCAGTGGACGGATCTATGGCGCTGGTCGCCGAATAAATCATATGGCCTGCCGCAAGGCACGATCGATATCGACGTGCTGATCGGTGAGCGGGATGCGCTGGGTCTTGGTTACGGCCCGGAGGCAATGCGTCAAGTCATCGCGCTTGTCTGTATGGATGCACCCCCGCCCCTGTTCTCGCTGTTGACAATGGCTGAGAACGCCCCTGCGATCCGTGCATTCGAGAAGCTGGGATTCACGAAACAACAATTGATCGAAAAGCTCGGGAAACCCGATAACTGGCTGATGACGCGCGCGCCGATCCCCGAACCCATACGAACTAATCGAATGGCCTAGTGAATAGAATCTACGAGTTGATCGGCCGCGGCCGGCGGTTTTCATCGACTGCGACATAGGTGAAGACGCCGTCGGTCACGAGCACGCGGTTGCGGGTGCGCCGGCGGATCGACCAGGCCTCGACCCGCACCGAGATCGAAGTCCGGCCCACGCGCACAATTTCCGCATAACAGCAGACGATGTCGCCGACGAAGACCGGCAGGTGGAAGGTCATGGCCTCGACGGCGATTGTCACCGTCCGTCCGCGGACGCGCACATGCGCGGCCTCCCCGCCGGCAATATCCATTTGCGACAATAACCAGCCGCCGAAAATATCACCCGACGGGTTGGTGTCGGCGGGCATGGCGAGGGTGCGAATAGTCAGCTCGCCGCGCGGCTCCGTGCGTTCTTCGTCAGATTTTTCGGTTTCGGCCAAGCGAGGGCTCCCAAAGATCAGGCGTTCATGGTTTTTACAGGCCGGCGATTTACGCAGGCTCCGCGATGATAGATCACTCTACCAGATCACGATGCGCCGTGCCGTCATGATGTCGTTCTTCAATTAGCGCCCAGCGGTAAATTTCGTCTCTGGCCTTCATTCGGATAATTACTATATCTTGTGATTGTTTGGACTTGTCACTACCCTATGAGGCGATTTGTGGGACAATCCGTTGCACACTCCCACCCACAATGAAAGGCTGTCGATGTTGCCAACGCCCGATCTTTTCGACCAGAGTCAGTTGAAACCCCAGAACCATTCGAATTCTGTGCCTAAAAAACAAACTGCCGCACCCAAGCGCAAAGTCAAATCTGCTAGGGCCAGTTATACGGCCAAGGATATAGAGGTCCTGGAAGGGCTGGAGCCGGTACGGCGGCGCCCCGGCATGTTTATCGGCGGCACCGACGAGCCGGCGTTGCACCATCTGGTGGCCGAAGCCCTGGACAATGCGATGGACGAGGTGGTGGCCGGGCATGCCAGCGCAATCGACCTCGAACTCGCCGGCGACGGCACCATGATTGTGCGCGACAACGGACGCGGCATTCCCGTCGACCCACACCCCAGATTCAAGAACAAATCCGCCCTCGAAGTCATCATGACGACCCTGCACTCGGGCGGAAAATTCGGTGGCAAGGCCTATGGAACATCCGGCGGCCTGCACGGGGTCGGTATCTCGGTGGTCAATGCCCTGTCCGACCGCTTTGAGGTCGAGGTCGCGCGCGACCGGGCATTGTGGCGTCAGAGCTACAGCCGCGGCAAACCCACCGGTAAGCTGGAACGTACCGGCGCAGTCCAAAATCGTCGCGGGACAACCGTACGCTTTCATCCCGATCCCGAGATATTTGGCGTCAAGGCGTCATTCAGCCCCGCCACCGTTCACCGCATGGCGCGCTCGAAGGCCTATTTGTCGGGCGGCGTCGAGATCCGCTGGTCGTGCGATCCCTCGCTGATCGCTGAAGGTGACGAGACCCCGGCCTCGGCGCGCTACTGTTTCCCCGGCGGTATCCGCGACTTTCTCGCCGAAGCGATTGGCGAGCGCGCAACCTACATGCCCGAGCCCTTCATCGGCTCGGTCCCGCTCAATGGCGAGGGGCGGGTCGAATGGGCGCTGACCTGGCCGGGAGATGAAGCCGGGTTCGTTAATTCCTACGTCAATACCGTGCCGACCACGCATGGCGGCAGCCACGAGCAGGGGCTGCGCGCCGCGCTCCTCAAAGGACTACGCGCCTACGGGGAACTGGCGGGGGTCAAGCGGGCGGGGCAGATTACCGGCGAGGACGTCACCGAGGGCGTGGCCGCCATGCTCTCGGTTTTCATCCGCGAGCCGCAGTTTCAGGGCCAGACCAAGGAACGTCTCGGCATGCCGGCTGCGGTTCGCTTAGTCGAGAATGCCATCAAGGATCATTTCGACCACTACCTGTCGGCCGACCCTACCGGCGCACGCGCCCTCCTCGATCGTATCATCGACAAGGCCGAGGAACGCAAGCGCCGCCGCGCTGAACGAGAACTGGGCCGCAAATCGGCAACCCGCAAGCTACGCCTGCCCGGCAAGCTCGCCGATTGTTCACGCCAGTCGGCGGCGGGCACCGAGATATTCCTGGTCGAAGGCGACAGCGCCGGCGGTTCGGCCAAGCAGGCACGTTTGCGTGAAACCCAGGCGATCCTGCCCCTGCGCGGCAAAATCCTCAACGTCGCCTCGGCCTCGCCAGAGAAAATGCGGGCCAACCAGGAGATCCGCGATCTCGGCCAGGCGCTCGGCTGCGGAACGGGCGAAGCCTACGACGAGGACCGCCTGCGCTACGAGCGGGTCATCATCATGACCGACGCCGATGTCGACGGCGCACATATTGCCTCATTATTGCTGACGTTCTTTTACAAGGAAATGCCGCAACTCATTGAACAGGGGCATCTTTATCTCGCAATGCCGCCCCTATACCGGCTCTCGCGCGGCGGAGAGGTCGTCTATGCCCGCGACGATGCCCACAAAGACGCGTTGATGGAGGGTATTTTCGCCGGATCCGGCGAAGTGGAACTCAGTCGTTTCAAAGGCTTAGGAGAAATGCCTGCGGCGCAGCTTAAAGCAACGACAATGGACCCCGGCAAACGGACATTGTTGCGCGTGGTGATCCCCTCGGACGCGCAGGAAGCAAAGGCCGGCCATAAGCCCAACCACACCGCCGACTTGATCGAATCCCTGATGGGCCGCAAACCCGAACTCCGCCTCGCTTTCATCCAGGATCAGGCGCTGTTTGCGAGGGATTTAGACGTATAGGAATTAGGTCGTACGCCAACCGAAGGCGACCCAAATTCAATCGGATGACGTAAACTCAGCCATGATCTCGGCCTCGGTTTGTCTTGGGTGGTCGCCGGTGAAATCGTAGCCGTCGGGCTTGTTGTCGATGAAGTACTCGCCGCTTAGGACAAACTGGGTGGGCTTATTGAAGATTCCGACCGCGATGGAGTACAAGTCAGGCT
The DNA here is from genome assembly GCA_027295145.1 of Alphaproteobacteria bacterium. Lineage (GTDB taxonomy): Bacteria > Pseudomonadota > Alphaproteobacteria > JAPULJ01 > JAPULJ01 > JAPULJ01. Next base: position 3,572 of record JAPULJ010000468.1, read on the forward strand.
CCTTGAGGTGATAAAATAGGTTCGAGCCGCAGACCTTGCAGAATCCACGTTCCGCCCATTCGGAAGATTGATAGACAGTGATGTTCTCACGTCCTTCGAAGCTCACCCCTCGGGCCGATGCGGCAAAGTAGGGACCGCCCACCAACCGGCGGCACATCCTGCAGTGACAGGCGTGATGCCTGGTTTCGACCGACTGGGCGGTGATCCGCACCGCCCCACAAAGACATCTTCCTTTTCCCGAAGTCACGGTGCGCACTCCCTAAAGTATGATCTTACAATACGGACACGGTTTGACCGGGTTTCCTAGCGCCGTGACAGCATTGCGCCGCATTGCCGATACGATGCACCATACGGCGCGCGCTTTTAGCAGACAATTGGTCCGAATCGCTCAGCGGCTCCAGGGGCCGATGCTATTCACCTTATAGACGCGTTTCTGGCGCGTAACGTTTAGGAAATAACGGAAATCCGGATCGTCAAGCCGGTCGAGATAAAAGGCGTCGGTGGTTTTGTAGCTGACGCGACTGCCCCGCTTCTCGACCCGAAAATCATTCGGCAGGTTTTGGCAGAAGACGCGGATTTGACGCTCGGCTCGGGTCGGTGCGCGATCGTCCCAGCGGCAATAGCCCGGTGGCGGGGCGTCACCGGTCGGCGTCCCACGCAGCCATTTGAAGGTGACGCACAGGCGTCGGCTGAAATTGGCGCCAAAGGTGATGACATAACCGAAGCTGGTGCCGGCGGAACAGACCATGCGCTCCTCACCCTGCGCAAGCTGGGTTTTCTCACCCGCTAGAGCCGGGCTGCCAGAGACGGCGCCCGCCAATAGTGCCGCCATGACGGCGCACTTAAACCGAACCGGATTGCGGTCTCTCATTGGGTTTTCCTCTTCTGTTTGAGCCGCTTTTTGCGTTTTTTAATCGGACGGCCGAGGAACCTCTCAACTTTGAAGCTGGTTCCCAGGCTGCTCACCAAGAGACGGTAGTGGTGGCGGGGGTTGCCGATATTGGCGAGATAGGGCGCATCGGCACTGACAAACTGATAGCGTTGCCGCGATCCCGGCGGCCAGCGCCTGATCTGGAACGTGCGGGTGATGCTTTTGCAAAACAAGCGTATCCGCCGCTCTTTGAGTTCCGGTGCGCGGTTGACGAACCCACAATGGCCCGGCGGCGGAAGGCTGCGCCGCAGCGGTGTCCTGATCCAACGGAAGAAGACGCAGACCTCACGTGTGTTGTTTTTGTTGGCGTAGAAATCGAAGTCGGCATCGCCGCCACCGCGGCAGACCAACTGCTGGCTCGGCCCACTCTGGGCAATTTGCCCAAAGTCCGGAGAGCCCATTTCCTCTGCCATTGTCGGCGCGCTGGCGATCGCGGCGAGCGTCACCGCCATGGAAATCCCACTAAAGCGCATATTGTTTGTCCTCCCCTATCCGGATCGCAAGACGTTCCGGCGGTCAGGGATGAATCCTACCGATACTTCGCGCGCGAGTACAGAGACTTAGGCTTCTACTTTGTATTCAAGTCTGCAGCCAGTAGCTGAGCAGCGCGGTAACCGCTTCTGGCCGCTCTATGGTCGTAAGGTGGCCGCAGTTTTCGATGACCACGAGCCGCGCGCCGGTGATCCCATCGGCGATTTCCCGGCTGGCGGCGAGCGGCGTCAGCCCGTCCTGCCGCCCGCAGATCACCAGCGTCGGACAAGTGATCGACGCGAGGACCGACGCCGCATCCTGGCGGTCGATGATCGCCTGCTGTTGGCGGAGATAGGCGTCGAGGCCGACGCGGGCGGTCATGTCCATCACCGCGGTCGTAAGTTGTTTGTCCGCCAGCCTGCCCGGGTGCAGGAAGGCATCGAGGTAACGGGTGGTGATGCCCTTGAAACGCCCCGAGCCGGCCTGCGCCATCATCGCCCGGCGCTGGTCCTTGCGGCCGGGGTCGTGATCGCGAGCGGAAGTATCGAGAAGGGCCAGCCGCTCGACCCGCTCGCCGGCCATACGCATGATCTCAAGCGCGACATACCCGCCCATCGACAAGCCGGCGAGCGAAAACCGGGCGGGCGCCGCGTCGAGCACCGATCGCGCCATCGCCGTGAGCGATATCTGGGTGGTAAAATCGGCGACGCTGATCTCGGCGAGGTCCGCGAGGTGCGCGCTCTGATGTTGCCACAGGGCGTCGTCGCAGAGCAGCCCGGGGAGCAGGAACAGCGTTGGTTTATCGCGCATCGGCCAGGCTCGCCTGCCTGTCGCCGACCCAAAGCGGGCCGCGAGGGTTTGTGGCTCGGTCCGATATCCGCACGGCGGCGGCAAGGAAGATCTTGGTCGAAAGGGACACAGGCGGCCCTAGCTTGTGGCCCCTGCCACCGACAGGGGTGATAATAGTATTTGGCTGAGCGGCTGGGCCAGCCCAATCTTTGACTTGACTTAAGACTTGTACTTCCAATCTAAAGGGCCGATAAGGCAATTGAAATGATTTGCGGCCATTATCATTGTCTTGATATCGGATATCTCCAGAGCGGATACTTATGACATTTGAGACACTCGGCCTGAGCGACGATGTCCTCAAGGCCGTTGCTGATGCCGGCTACAGCGAGCCTACCCCCATACAGAAGCAGGCTATTCCCGTCGTTTTGATGGCGCGCGACGTGCTGGGGTGCGCCCAGACGGGCACCGGCAAGACCGCCGGCTTCGTGCTGCCAATGATAGACATCCTGGCGCAAGGGCGAGCCAAGGCGCGGATGCCGCGCTCGTTGATCATCGAGCCGACCCGTGAGTTGGCGGCACAAGTCGCCGAAAACTTCGGGATATACGGTAAGTACCACAAACTTTCGATGGCGCTTTTGATCGGCGGTACGTCCTTTGTCGACCAGGAGCGCGCGCTCAATCGCGGGGTGGACGTGCTGATCGCCACGCCGGGGCGCCTGCTCGATCTCTTCGAGCGCGGCAAGATCCTGCTCTCGGATACCAAGCTGCTGGTTATCGACGAGGCCGACCGGATGCTCGATATGGGTTTCATCCCCGATGTCGAGAAGATTGTCTCGCTGTTGCCGAAGATCCGCCAGACCCTGTTCTTCTCCGCCACCATGCCGCCGGAGATCAGGCGCTTGGCCGACGCCTTCTTGATGAATCCCAAGGAAATCTCTGTCGATCCACCGGCGACCGCCGCCGAAATGGTCGAGGACTTCCTGGCCGTGATGCCGTCTGACGATGCGACCAAGCGAAGGGCGCTGCGCAAGCTGCTGGAGAAGGAAAACGCCAAGAATGCGCTGATATTTTGCAACCGCAAGCGCGATGTTGACACGCTCCACCGCTCGCTCTCGCGCACCGGGTTCAATACCGCCGCCCTGCACGGTGATCTGGCACAGGCGACCCGGACTCAGACCCTGCAGGATTTCCGCGACGGCAAGATCACCTACCTCGTGGCCTCCGACGTCGCCGCCCGCGGGCTCGATATCCGCGACCTCAGCCACGTCTTCAATTTCGATGTCCCCTACAACGCCGAGGATTACATCCACCGCATCGGCCGGACAGGCCGCGCCGGTAAAGCGGGCCGCGCATTCACGCTGGCCTTTCCCGAGGACGGCAAGTACATCGCCGCGATCATCAAGCTTATCGGCCGCGAGATCGAGGAAGTCGAGATCGATGGGATCAGTCGCGAAGTACTGGTCGAGGACGACCGCAGAGGCCGTGGCCGGCCGCGCCGGGCTTCGGGACGGGGGCAAGGAAATGCGGCCAGGAAATCAGCCGCAAGACCGGCCCAAGAATCGAAACCAAGTTCGGCCCAGGACTTGGATAAGGAATCAGCCCCAAGATCGTCCCAAGATTCGGCACAAAAAACGGCCCAAGAAACCACTAAACAGCCGACGCGCGCCGGTGAAATCCGCCGCAATGACGATACCCGCAAGGCAAAGCCCCGGAGTAGAAGCCCTGAAGCCAGGCGCCTGGAAGAGCGCCGGCGCGAGCGCAAGCCCGAACCGGTCGCCGATCATACCGGCCCCGGCATGGGCGATCACGTGCCTGCATTTTTAGCACGGACGGCACGCGGCGGCAGTTGATTGTCCGCATTCGCCGGATAGCCTCGGCTTCACAAATGGCGGCCGGAGAAATATAAGTCAGGCCAGGGTGAGGATCAGGGGAAAACGGGACATGCCATGCAGACCATTTTCATCATGATTAAATGCGAGCTCGGCAAGACCTACGATGTCGCCGCCGAGGCCGTTGACAAGATCGAACAGGTCTCGGAAGTCCATTCGATTTCAGGACAATACGATTTATTGATGAAATGCGCCCTCGATCCCGACGTCGACGTCGGCCACTTCATCGCCGAGCACGTCCAGAAGATCCCCGGGATCAAGGACACTTACACGCTGATCACTTTCAAGGCATTTTCGTAAATATCCTGCCCGTTATTCCAGCGAAAAACCGACCGCCGCTTCCAGTTCCCTCAAGGCCGCGTCGGGATCGGTGACTTTGATCGTTTTCATGCCCATCGCGCGCGCCGGTTTGAGGTTGATGCCGAGATCGTCGAGATAGACGGCCTCACTCGGCTCGATGCCGAGTTTGCGGCAGGCGATGCGGTAAATTTCGGGATCGGGTTTGCGATATCCGACCTTACTGGACTCTATAACCAGATCAAATAAATCAATTATTTTAGACACTTCTTTTGATTTCTTCTGATCAAATGTCATGCCGGGCCCCTGCCCGACCTTGGCATTATTCGTAATGCAGGCACATTTGAGTTTCTCGCGACATATCATCAGCGCTGAGACCATTACCGACCGCACCTCGCCAGCGAGCAGCGCCAGCACATCTCGGCCTCCGACCGTGTACCCCAGGCGCGTGCTCTCTGCAGCGAAAAGAACATCGAACGTTTCGGCATCGATCTCGCTGCGTTCGAGTTTCGCCCAGGCGTTGGTATCGGGGTCGGTAGCGTTGACCCCCCGGATGAAGTCCTTGGGTAGGCCGTGCTCGGCCTCGTAGCGCGCGAAGGCCACGAACGGGCTCGAGGTAAAGACCCCGCCGAAATCCCAAATAACTGCCCGCACCGTCAATCCGACCTCCTCCGCGCTGGTCATTCACCAGGATCAAACTTCGCCCGTCGGTGCCGATATGGCAAGTTAGATATTCGGCCTGCGAGCCTTGCTTGACCAATAAAGTATTTGCGTTTACAACAGTTGCAATTACAAACGACCGTCGCCGTCATTATACGTTCAGGAGGACGACATGGAGTTCGGATACTTCACCTTGAGCGACAACGCTTACAAAAACAATTCCCGTTCGGCCAATCAATTCATCATGGAAATTCGCGAGCAGGCGATCCTGGCCGACAGGCTCGGCTATCACTCCGCATGGATCGGCGAGCACCATTTTGATTCGCTCGGTGTCAACTCGCGCCCCGATGTGATCCTCGCCAGCATCGCCTCGCAGGCCAAGCGCATCCGGCTGGCGCCGGCGGTTTCGGTACTTCCCCTTCACCACCCCCTGCATGTCGCCGAGACCTGGGCGACCCTCGATCTGGTGAGCGGTGGGCGGGTTGATTTCGCCGCCGGACGCGGCTACGACCGGCGCGAGTATCACCCGTTCGGCGCCGACTTCATGAGGTCCGCGGAATACTTCGAAGATGCAATGGATGTGATCCTCAAGGCTTGGAACTCTGATGGGCCGTGGTTGCACAAGAGCGAATTCCATGACATTCCGGAAATGGAGATCACACCACTGCCGGTCCAGCGCCCGATCCCGTTCTACGTCGCGTCGTTTTCCAAAACCAGTCTGGATATGGCGGCGCGCAAAGGCCTCAACATCATCTGGGCGCCCTTCGCCGCCGGCATGACCTATGGCGGGCTCGACAAGGCGGTCGAAGCTTACAAGGAAGCCTGCGAGAAGTACGGTACCAAGCCGGGCCGCATGATGTGCAGCTATTTCATTTTTGTCGGCGACACGCCCGAGGAAGAGAACTACGCGCGCGAACGTCAGATGGCCTATTTCCGCGAATGCTGCCTGCCGGCCTTCATCAAGAAGCCCGAGGAGGCGCCGCCGACGATGCAGTATTTTCTCAAGATCGTGGACATCCTGAAGGACATGAAGGGAGAGGATCTAACCGACAAGTCGATCTTGCTCGGCTCACCACAGAAGGTCATCGATACTTTGAAGAAAGTCGAGCAAACCGGGATCGCCGAGGTCATCCTCTACTTCAACGTCGGCGCTAAACCGCACGAGATGGTCAAGGAGCAGATGCACCGCTTCATCGAGGAAGTCGCACCGCAATTCGAGGGTGGCCACCGTATTGCCGCCGAATAGGGCTGATAGGAACCCCGTAATGGCGGGCCGTATCGAAAAGATCCTCACCGAAAAGGGCATCGAGCTACCCCAGGCGATGTCGCCCAAGGTGGGGCATATCGAGACCTTCGTGCTGTCGGGCGCCAGCCTCTACATTTCGGGCCAAATCCCGCAATGGAATGGCGAGCGCCGGTTCATCGGCAAAGCAGGGCTCGATTTTACGCTTGCCGAAGTTCAGCAAGCGGCACGGCTGTCAGCGCTCAACATGCTCGCCCAGGCCCGCCTCGCGCTGGGCGATCTCGACCGCATAAAACGCGCCGTCAAGCTGACCGGTTACGTCAATGCCAGCCCCGATTTCCACGACATCACTCCGGCGGTCAACGGCGCATCGGACCTGTTGATCGAGGTCTTCGGCGAAGCCGGTCGCCACGCCCGCACCGCCGTCGGCGTCGCAGTCATGCCGTTCAACGTCGTCATTGAGGTCGAAGGCATCTTCGAAGTGCTGTAACTGACGCGCCTAGCGATTTGATAAAAAACGAAAAGAGACCCAGCGGAGTCTACCGATGTTCGAGCTCTCGACCTACCTGCCCTACCTGCTCAACCGTGCCGGCTCACGGATCGCCGAATCATATAGCCGCTGGCTTAAGGAAGAGCATGGGATCACGCTCGACATGTGGCGGGTCCTGGCCTCGTTGCATCACCGCAACGGGCAGCGCGTTGGCGCGCTTGCCGAGATGACTACCATCGAAGTCTCGACCCTCTCGCGTCTGCTGGGCACGATGCAGCGCAAGGGTTTGCTGGAGCGCCGCCGCCCGGCGGTTCACGCGGTCGATAGCGATGCGCGGACGGTGGCGATATTCTTGACCACCAACGGACGCGTTTTGACCGAGGAGGCGATCCCCGAGGCGCTGCGTTATGAGGCAACGGCGCTGGCTGGTTTCAATGCGGACGAGGCCGACCAGCTTAAATCCATGCTTGAGCGCCTGTTCGACAATATGAGCCGACTCGAACGAAGGCCACAGCCCGGCGGGCGCATTGCATCTCGATTCCGGCGGACGTCGTAGCTCTTGACCCGATCCTCCTTTCTGTACATCCGCATATCTGCGCGAAACGCTATCGGCGCCGGTTGGGATGCTCTATAACGCTGCCGTCTTTTGGGAAAATTTTGCACATTGAATGGCGCACCCGGCGTTGGAGCCGGGCTAATCCAGTCGGAGCCGCTGCACGATGGCTGAGCCGTTGCTTAAAATCGCCGGTCTGACGAAGCATTTCGGCGGCATCGTGGCCACCGACGATCTCACGCTCGACGTGCTGCAAGGCGAGATCCATGCGGTCATCGGCCCCAACGGCGCCGGTAAGACTACCCTGATCGCACAGCTGTCGGGCATGCTCAAGCCCGATGCCGGGAGCGTCATCTTCGACGGCACCGACATCACCAACCTCAAGCCGCCAGCGCGTTCGATGCTGGGCCTGGCCCGCTCGTTCCAGATTACCAGTATCTTCCGCGATTTCTCAGCCCTCGACAACGTGATCTTGGCGATCCAGGCTCATTCCGGGCACAGCTTCCGCTTCTGGCGTTCGGCCCGCGAAGATCCTGCGCTTCGCGAACCGGCGCGCGAGGTGCTTGAACAGGTCGGGCTTGGCGAGCGCGCCGATATCATCTCCGGAAACCTTGCCCATGGCGAGCAGCGCCAACTCGAGATCGCCATGACCCTGGCGACCAAGCCCAAGCTGCTGCTGCTCGACGAGCCGATGGCCGGAATGGGGGCCGAGGATTCGCAGCGCATGACCGAGTTTCTGGCCAAGCTCAAGGGCAAGTATACGATGCTGCTGATCGAACACGACATGGACGCGGTTTTTCGCCTCGCTGACCGCATCACGGTGCTCGTCTATGGCCGCGCCATCGCCACCGGGGAACCGTCGGAAATTCGCGCCAATAAGGAAGTCCGCAACGCCTATCTCGGTGAGGACGAGGCCGCCTGATGCTCAAGGTCGATAACATCGAAACCTCCTACGGCACCAGCCAGGTGCTGTTCGGGATGAGCCTGGAGATCGAGGAGGGCGAGTTCGTCACTCTGCTCGGCCGCAACGGTATGGGCAAAACGACGACGATCCGCACGATAATGGGCATCGTCCGTCCGCACAGTGGCGAGATCATATTCAAGGGCCGGCCGATCCACCGCTTGGCCGCATTCCGCATCCCCCAGGCAGGGCTCGGTCTGGTGCCCGAGGGGCGGCAGATCTTCCCCAACCTCACGGTGCGCGAGAACCTCATTGCGACGGCGGCCAATCGTGCCGAAAATAAAAATCCTTGGACCTACGAGCGGGTTGGCGAGTTGTTCCCCCTCCTGGCCGAGCGCCGCAACAATATGGGCAGCCAGCTTTCAGGCGGCGAGCAACAGATGCTTGCCATCGCCCGCGCGCTAATGACCAACCCGCAATTACTCATTCTCGACGAAGCGACGGAGGGGTTGGCACCGCTCGTCCGGGCGGAAATTTGGCGGGTCCTGCAGCACCTGAAGTCCGAGGGCCAGTCGATCTTGATAATCGACAAGAATGTCGACGTCCTGACTAGGATCGCCGACCGCCACTACATCATGGAGAAGGGCCGCGTCGTGTGGTCCGGCAAATCGGCCACTTTGCGCCGGGACAAGGACGTGCAGCACCGCTATCTCGGGGTCTAATTCTCCCGAGCGAAAATAGTCCTCTATCCCCCAGATGAGTTGACGGGATTGGCTTGGTGGATTCTGGTTTGTTTATGCAAAGCATCTTATTAGGTGGACTTAGCGTCGGGAATTCAGAGTGGTGTTGCGGGTGAATAGAAATCAGCCCCTTTGAAGGTCGGATCGGACCGGCCTGCAGCTTCGGAAAACCAGATATGCCATCCGGCAGAAGGCCACCGAAGTTCGGCTTAAACTTCACCCACTTTTCCACAATCTTGACACTTTACTGCGTACATTGGCCTTGCCGAACTCCATAACCCACTGGTCAAAGACAAGCCATCGGGATCGAAAGATCAAGATCAATGCAAAGGCTGACCGACACGCCCGCTCCATCATCCTTCAGCTGGCCGAAGTTGCCGGCCCGCGTGATCTATGGATGCAGATATTAACGACAATTTCTGGCCTCAATTCAAAGGCACAAGCACCGTGAAGTCATTATCATTTAGCTTCACCTTTGTTGCGAGTTTGATTTCAGTAGATACCGGACTATGCCAATATCTTGGACAATTAGCCAAACTTCGACCGAGGGTGTCAAAACCGTAAAAAATCGGTCAGATGTTGCGCCAAGCCAAAAACAGATATGGAAATCAAAACAGACTTGGAAAAAGAAGCGGCTCATGCCACTCTTACGCTTCCAAAAGGACACTTCTGGCGGATATTAGGTAAGAAAACTTGAGGTGCTCCTCCGATACCTCAATAAACTACTTATCAAGTCTTAGTAACTAGAACAATTACGGGAAAATATCTCCACAGGGTAGTGTCAAATATTTTGAAAACCGACAGAAACCCCATGACAACCTTAGAATTTAACTCCAATTGGACCGCTGTCCGCTGGATAAGTGGATGACCAGAATTCTCAATTCCACTTTGGATCGCGCAATGAAATTGTCTTTCTGGCGATTCTTTCTGCTGTTCTTGACCATCGCAGTGACCGGTGCAAATGTGATCGGCTCCGTCGTTTGGTACGTCCTTTTTAGGGCATACGGGGCCGATGTTCTGGTGCCGCTTACGATCACTGCAAACCTCGTCGCCATACCAATTCTTGCATTTCTCGCGTATGTCATCCAGGAACTCCGGCGGTCCAACGACGATTTGTCGGGGACCAAGGAAAACTTGGACGTTCACGTCGAGCACCTAGAACGATTGCGAGAAACAGAGCGAAAACAGCGCACTGAGTTGAAGCGAACACTATCCGAGTTATCGCTCGCGCGCGACATATCTGAATCCGCGAATCGTGCCAAGTCCGAATTTCTCGCAAACATGAGTCACGAACTGCGCACTCCGCTCAATGCGATCAACGGGTTCTCGGAAATAATGTGCAAGCAGATGTTTGGTCCGCTGGGCGACGCTCGATACATCGAATATGCGCACGACATTAACGAAAGCGGCAGCCACCTGCTCGGCCTAATCAACGACATCCTCGATCTCTCCAAAATCGAAGCGGGTATGTTCGAGCTGAAAGAGGAGGCAGTGGACGTAGCGAAGGTGGTCAACGCCTGCCGGCGGATCATTAGGGAACGCGCGAAGGAAGCTGGGCTGACCCTGGCCACCCGGTTTAAAGGCGGCCTGCCGAGGCTCAGGTCTGACAAGCGCGCCGTCAAGCAGATCGTCCTTAATCTATTGTCCAATGCAGTCAAATTCACGCCGGCAGGGGGCAAAGTTACCCTGCAAGTCGAGATCGATGAAGATGGTTGCTTTTCCCTTACCGTTTCCGACACCGGCATCGGCATCGACGCCGACGATATTTCGAAAGTGTTCACGCCATTCAGTCAGGTGGATAGCTCCTTGTCTCGCAAACACGATGGGACTGGCCTCGGCCTTCCTTTGACTAATTCGCTGGTCGAATTGCATGGCGGAACGATCGAATTGGAAAGCGAGCTGGACTATGGCACGATCGTCACAGTCCGCTTCCCCGCCGAACGGGTTCTCGACGATCCAGCCAAGACAGGGGGCGATGGCGTCAAGGCAAGTGCGGCACGGTGAATTACGATTTCGGCATCTACCGCGCTCCTCAACGGCGGAAATACAGCACGATTAGTGTAAGGCTGTAATGTCGACTGTTAGCCGAGGCTGATGAAGAACCCGGTTGAGATCGAAAATTCGGTGTGAATCACTGGGACTCATGCTTTCGGCGATTGATATTTACGTACGTGATTTATCGACGAGATATGGGCGCATGGCTCTGCGTCACCCTCGGGCCTCAAACAGCCCTGCTTAAATACCAATAAGGAGCAGACGGATTACACAGGTATAAGGCGTCACCTGTTTCCAGATGAGTTTCAAATGCGGGGTATTTCCTGCTTCACTGAGCTGACTACCAATGTCAGTGCAGTCGTGACGAGTATGATGCTGGTTATCAGGAGAGATGCGGTAAAGCTCCGGGTCAAATCATAGATCGAGCTGGCAAATACCGGCCCGATCATTTGTCCGGTCGCAAACGATGCGGTCATGACCGCGATATGGCGCATTACGTCACCAGGGGGAGCAATTCGATGCGCTTCCTTTATGCCCATCATGGTGATGATCATGAAGGTTCCGCCGACACAGACGCCCGCAATGATGATCGTAGCGATATGCGGAGCAACAACCGGTAATACCAATCCGAATGCCATGACGATCTGGCTTGCCGCCCAGATCTGCCGATTTGAGAAACGCCTCTGAAGCCTTGCAGCCAGGAGCGTCGACACAAACGCGGCCGCGCCGAAGACCGGCCAGGTCCAGCCGAATATAATGGGAGATTGAACGATCTCGCGCGCCATAATGGGCAGATACGTTGCCGGAATAATGTAACCAATGCCGGCCGCTCCGTAAGCGATTACAGCGCTCCACATCAAGGGAGATTGCTGTGATTTCCGAGTTTGAGCGTCGACGCGGGTGTCGGGAATTTCCGATCCCATTTGCGTGCACACCGCAAATACCGCAATGAGTGATACCACTCCGAAAATCTGCCAACTCAGCACGCTGCCGATGTGGCTGACCATGATTGCGAGAACACCAAGTCCGACAATTGTTATCCCGGCGCCGACACCGGAGAATACCCAACCCTGCATTTCCGCGCGGCCGGCGTCTGTCAGATGTTTGATGTAATAGTTGCTGACCAGCACCAAGGCGAAGGCACTGCACACGCCACTCAGCCACCTAAGAACAAGCCAGACGCTAAGACTTTCCGTCACACCCATTCCAAGGGTGCAAATACCGATGGTGATCAGTGAAAGGCGCAATGTGAATTTCGGGGCGTAGAAAAGCCTGGCACCAAATACGGCACCAAGCCAGTACCCCAGAAAATGAACGGAGGCGAGAATGCCGCCGTCGGTGATGCTTACCAGCCCGTCGTCCTGCATCAGGGGCAACAAGGGGGTGAAGGCAAAACGGCCGATTCCCATGGCTATGGCCAGCGATACCAGGCCAACCACGGTAATTCGTAAGATGGGGTTTATCGGTAACATCGCGGCGTCCAGGAACTTGTCTCTGCAGAGCTTGACGACACCGTACAGCCAGATTTAGATTAATAAAAATGAAATAAACTGAATGCTAGTTTCTCATTTGGAGATATCAATGCATGGCTTGGACCTTCGAGCCCTCGAAATATTTCGTGCCGTGGCGATTGAGGGAAGCGTTACCAAAGCTGCTATTAAATTGAATCGGGTGCAGTCCAATATCAGCACCCGAATTAAGCAGCTGGAGCGGCACCTGGATAAAAGTCTGTTCCTGCGTCAGAACAGAGGCCTCACGCTGACGCCGGATGGTCAGCTGTTATTGTCGTACACACACCGCCTCCTTCAATTGTCGATGGAGGCTTCGGAAGCCCTAAGGAAGGGAAAGCCGCACGGCATATTTCGGATTGGTACGATGGAAAGTACCGCGGCAGCACGATTGCCCGAAATTCTATCGCGGTACCACGAACTCTACCCGGATGTTCAAATCGATCTTGATACGGACACCGCAGGGGGTTTGATGGAGCGTCTGCTAAACTACGATATCGAGATTGCTTTTGTCGCCGAGCCGGTGTCCTTCGACCGGGTCAACACGCTGCCAATATTCGAGGAACGGCTAATTCTCATCGCTCCGAAATCCTTTCCGCCGCTTGCGAATACGCGAGAAATTAGCGGAAAAACGATCGTAGCATTTGAAGCAGGCTGCGCTTATCGTCGCTATCTTGAGGAATGGCTGCTGGAATCAGGAATTGTCCCGGGCAGCGTCATGGCGGTGAGTTCCTATCTTGCCATGTTCGCCTGTGTGGCGGCCGGTGCGGGCTTTGCTGTAGTCCCACAATCCGTTCTGGATATTGTCTCCACAAAAGGGCAGTTCCAGCAGTATTCCCTGCCGGACAATGTATCTCATATCAAAACAATGCTGGCGTGGCGTTCCGATTATAAATCCGCAAAACTGGACGCCCTAAAAGAACTCCTGCCTGTCAGTTAAATTTGTGATTGTGAGTCCGCAACCTGGTTAATCGGCATGGTCGCGGCGGAAAGCTCTCTAAATTGCCTCCATGGAAAGGCAAAATTTTGATATAGTATTCCGTGGTTGGTCTTGCGGTCGCAGGGCATCGGAGTGCGGCATCAACTGAGAGGAAGGGGGAGCAAATGAGGTATCTTCTAGTTCTGTCCATAGGGATCGCATTGGGCATAGTCGCGACAATCGTGCCGGTAGGCGCGCAGGTCGGGCCCCCCGAAGCCGTGCTGACGCTAGGCCGCTGTGCACCCGGCAGCTTTCCGGCCGGTGTGGCGCGGTTCAAGAATGTTGGCAATAACGACTTCAACGAAGGCGCGCGTAATTTTATTGCCATCAGCCTGTGCGCCTTCAACCCGGATATTGCAATCGAGTTGACAGCCGGTCCCTGCCGGACACGCGTTATGAACCGGGTGCGTTTCCAGAACGTGGCCAACAACGATTTCAACGAGGGCGCTCCGAACTTTATCGTCCTCAGCCTGTGCATTCGCGGTCCGGTTCGTCGTTTCTATGCGCTGACGCGGGGCGCCTGTCGAGCCGGTTTACACCCCATCGGGGTGGTGCGTTTCAAGAATGTCGGCAATAACGACTTCAACGAGGGAGCACCCAACTTCATAACGATTAGGCTGTGCGTCGAAGATCGTTGACGATTCTTCGTCCCTTGACGCGGATTTAGCGCACGATCGCACGCAAGCCAGAACAATCCCCCCTCCCCCCTCTCGAGAGTGGAGGTCGGGGGTTCCCTCAGCTCTCCTCCAGCCGGTAGCGCAGGGTCGCCAGCGCCCGCTCGGCTTCGGCGATTTCCTTACCGATGCGGGCCTTGTCGCGATGGTCGATATGGTTGTCGTCGAGGCTTTGTTCGACGGCGCGCAGCACGTCGGCGGTTTCGAGTACGGTTTTGGTGGCGCCGAGGTGGACAGACTCCGGCGAGTCGTCAGTCGGTTCGGCATAGCCGTCGATGGCAATGAAAGGCGTGCCTTCTAGGAAATAGGCGGCAAATCGGATATCGGGGGCCGCCGCGATCAAGGCCCGGATTTCCTCCGGGCTGAACGCCACCCGTTGGTGCAGCCGCGCATGCAGCGTCGCATATAGCATGCCCATGGCCTCGGCAACTTCCTTCAGCGGCCACTTCTTCTCGGCCACCAGCACCGTGTAGACGAGATCGGCGAAAGCGCTTTTGTTCGGATCGGCCGCCATCGACACACCCCCTCGATCGTTCCCGACCGCTCACGCCGGCCGAGCCAACCCACTTTAAGCGGCTCCGGCCACGCTGGCGAGCACATTGCCGACCAGCGCCAGGCCGGCGCCTTCCTGCAGGCTGAGGATCGATTCGGGATGGAACTGCACACCGGCTATCGGCAATTTGCGGTGAGCCAGGGCCATCACCAGCCCGGTCTCGGACCGTGCGGCGACTTCGAGTTCGGGCGGCAACGTATTCTCGGGCGTGTGCAGCGAATGGTAAGCGCCGGCCACCAGAGGCGTCGGCAGGCCGGCGAATAGTCCGCTGCCGTCATGAGCGATCTTCCAGACTTTGCCGTGGCGCGGCTCGGAGAGCAGAGCGAGCGCGCCGCCGAACGCCTCGGCGATCCCCTGCAGTCCGAGGCAAACGCCGAACTGGGGCACGCCGAGCCCGGCCAGCGCGCGCACCAAGCCGGGCAGGCCGAAATCCTCCGGCCGTCCCGGGCCCGGCGAATGCACGACGAGGTTGGCGCCAAGCTCCGCTATTTCGCTGGCCGGCAGACCCCAGCGGTAGGTCTCGACTTCGGCCCCTGCCTGACGGAAATAGTCGGCGAGGCAATGCACGAAGCTGTCCTCGTTATCGATCATCACGATGCGGGGTTGGTGGTCGCTGGTTCGGGCGGCAGGGGCCCGTGCGGACGCCTTGGAAGTATCCGAGCGTAAGGCGGCAAAGAAGGCGGTGGCCTTGAGTTCTGTCTCACGCGCTTCCTCCGCACCGACCGAATCATAAACCAGGCTTGCTCCGGCTCGATAGCGGGCGACGCCCTTCGATAGGATGGCGGTGCGGATAGTGATCCCGGTATTGACGCTGCCGTTGAGCGCCAGCCCGCCAATGGCGCCGCCGTACCATCTTCGCGGGGCCGCCTCCATCGCCTCGATCAGCGAGACGGCCTTGCGCTTGGGCGCGCCGGTCAGCGTCACTGCCCACATATGGCTCAGGAATGCGTCGATCCCGGTGAAGCCGGAGCGCAGGCGCCCCTCGACGTGATCGACCGTGTGGAACAGCCCGGCATATCGCTCGATCAGCCGCCGGTTAAGAAGGCGCACCGAGCCGGGCTCGCAGATGCGCGCCTTATCGTTGCGGTCGACATCTGTGCACATGGTCAGCTCGGCCTCGTCCTTCTCCGAATTGAGCAGGCGGCGGATTGCATCGGCGTCGGCCATGGGCTCGCCGCTACGCCGCGCGGTGCCGGCAATTGGCGAAGATTCAATGCGGTCCCCCTCCACCCGCACGAACATTTCCGGCGAGGCGCCGACCAGCGCCTCCTCGCCGAGTTGGATAAAAAACTCATAAGGGCTGGGACTGAGTTCGCGAAAACGTTTGAACAAAGAAGACGGCGCGGCTGTATATGGCGCCTGGAACTCGCGGCTCAGAACGATTTCGAAGACATCGCCGGCGACGATGCGCTCCCGCGCCACCTCGACCTGACTGGCGTAATCGGCATCGGACTGATCGACTTTGACAGCGCCGGTTGTCTTCCCCGGATTGACTGCTGGCAGCGGTGCGAATGGTGTCCGCCCGGCGCGGGCGGTCGTTACGCGGCCAATCGAAAATACGTAATCGTGCCGCAGTGCGGTCTCCAAACGGCGGTCGAGGACGTAGATCTGATCGGCAAGATAGAGGTGCAACGCGCGATCGGCCTGCCCGCGTCTGTGGTTCAGATCCATATTGTCAAACTGGAAGATAAGGTCGTAGCCGAAGGCACCGTAGAAGCCGAGGAAACCATCCTCGATGCCAGCGAAATCCTCAATCAACCGGCGCAACGGCGTCATCGCGGAGGGCTGACGGCTCCTTGCCTCCTCGGCGAATCGATCCTGGGGGGCATCGATGGCAAGCTCGATATGCCTATCGTCGCGATGGGCAAGCGTTGTTCCCTCGCCCATCGCCACGACCGGTTCCAGAATGTCGAGGAGCCGGACGCCGCGCGGATTAAGCGCGGTGAAACTGATCCGGCGGCCGTGGGCGATAATTTCCACCGGCGGGTCGACAAAGCCAAAATCCCAACGCGTATAGCGGTCGGGGTACTCGACGCCGGAGGAAAAAAAGGCGCCGCGACTGGTATCCAGGCGTTCGATGAGGTGAGCGATGCCGGCGGCGAAATCGAGGCGGGTGGTCCGGCGCGAGATTTCGATCCCGCTCCGGCTGGTGAAGGCGTAGTGCATGATGGCTCCCGAAAGACCGATCAGACCGGGCTGTTCAAGCGGTCACGACCGGGTTAATGCGAATAGAAGGAATAAACGGCGAGCGCTGGCGCGCGTCAAAGGGGACGCTTTACCATCGAAATCCGACGAACTCGGGTAATTCGTGGGGCACGGAAAAATATCCTTGCGTTGACTCGCGCGGCGGTGATTAACACGCGCAGCTGGCCCCAGTCCAGCCTTGCGGCTAGGGTGTCCCCTCGGACAGGGAGAGTGCCATGAACGAGATGACTTCCAGCAAATCGCCGCGTGCAAAGCATCCGTCGCCCGACCAGCCCAGCCTGCGCACCTGGCTCGACCAGCTGGAGGCCGCTGGCGAGTTGGCCCGGATCGGCACGGAGGTTGATTGGGACGAGGAGATTGGCGCCATCGCCCGGGTAAATCTCAGCCGCGGCGGGCCGGCGCTATTGTTCGAAAACATCAAGGATTACAGGAAGGGCCGCTGCACAAAATTTATGACCTGCGGCGTCGGCGAACGCCGGAAGGTGGCCCTTATGGCCGGCCTCGACGCCGATACCGGCGATAAGGCAATCGTCGCCCACTTCAAGGCGATTTACCGCAATCCAATTGAGCCGGTGGAGGTCGAGACCGGCCCGGTGCGCGAGGTTGTCCTGCACGGCAAGGACATCAATCTGTGGGACTTCCCGTCGTTGAAATGGCACGCCTCGGACGGCGGACGCTATCTCGATACATTTTGCGGTGTCGTTACCGATGATCCGGCAACCGGCCGCCCCAATATCGGACTCTATCGCGGACAGGTGCTGAAAAAACGTAACATCGGCAAGCTACTTATCGCGACACAAGGCTGGGGCGGCCATTTCAGCAAGCATCGCGACGATCGCCAACCGATGCCGGTCGCTGTGGTCCAC
>JAPULJ010000469.1 GCA_027295145.1 Alphaproteobacteria bacterium
ATCTCGGCGACGTGGACCGCGTGGGAATAGGCCGCCGACATATCGCCGACATGGTTTTTGTCCTCGGGCTCGGTCGGTGGCTCGTAGTAATCCGTCGTCATGACCAACTCGGCGTCCTCGCCGGCGAAATGCATCTGGCGCAGCATTTTATCCAGGGGAATGACGACGACGCCGTTATCGGCCTGGACGATGTGGCCGCGGCGCAGATCAAGCGCGCTAGCATTGACATTCGCCTGCTTGGCGGCGGCATTGAGAATTTGCGCGCGGGCTTTGACGGCGGCGCGGCGGGCCGAATTGCCGGCGATATAGGTGGTACGGCTGGCATGCACGCCTACGTCCCAAGGCCCGGTGGCGCTGTCGTTGTTGACGATGGTGACATCGCGCAGGGGCACGCCGAGCTCTTCGCTGACGAGCTGGGCGATGACCGTGTCGATCCCCTGGCCGATCTCCGAGGCGCCGGTGATGATGGTCACGCGGGCGTAGTCGTCCATTTTGAGGATGGTTCCGCAGCCGTCGGATTTATGGATCTTGGCGCCGCCGGCATTGTGCAGCGCGGCGGCGATGCCGATACCGCGCTTGTAGCGCTCTGTTGTTCCCCAGTCCTTGGCATAGGCCGCCCATTTTTTTAGAAAGTCCGACTTCCGTGCGCCGATCTCGAGGCAACCCTTGAGGTCGATATTGCGAAGATCCGAGCCTTGCGGGGTGATTTCATTCGGCTCGTTGGCGTTCTTGAGGCGGAAGGCAAGCGGGTCGAGCCCGGCGACTGCCGCCATCTTGTCCATATGAACCTCGATCGCCCACGTCGCCTGCACATTCCCATAGCCGCGGAACGAGCCGGCGAAGGGGTTGTTGGTGTAGACCGCCCGCGCCCGGTAGCGCAGATGCGGTACCCGGTAGTGCGAGGTTACCGTGCGCATGGTGACATAAGGCGTGGTCGCGCCCCACGAGGTATAGCCGCCATTGTTGAGCAGCGAATCGACATCGCGGAAGGTTAGCGTGCCGTCCTTCTTCATGCCGGCGCGGATCTTGAACTCGACCGGCTGGCGGGTCGGCGAGGCGATGAACTCCTCCTCGCGGCTGAAGCTCAGCTTGACCGGCCGTCTCGTCTTCATGGCCAACAGGACGCAGATCGGCTCGTAGGGATAGACGTCGAGTTTCGCTCCGAAGGCGCCGCCGACCGGCGGCTGGATGATGCGCAAATCTCCGGGGTGGATACCCAGCGAGGGCGCGATATCCATCTTCATGATGAACGGGTATTGGGACTGGCTGTAGAGCGTCACCTTGCCATCGGTGTCGATATCGGCCAGGGCACAGGAAACGCCCAAGTTGCAGTGGGTGACGTAGTGGACGTTGTACTCGCCCTCGACGATGTAGTCGGAGTCGCGTTCACCCTGCGCGATATCGCCATGATCGAACTTGTGGGCCATGGCGATGTTGTCGGGCCGATCGTCATGGATGACGGGGGCGCCGTCTTTCAGCGCGTCGACGCATTCGAATACCGCCGGCAGGTCTTCGTAGGCGACTTCGATCAGCCGCAGGGCTTCGTCACAAATTTCCTCGCTGTCGGCGGCCACAGCAGCAATCTCATCGCGGATGCAGCGAACTTTATCGCCCTTCAGAGGCGGGTTGTCCTTGAGCACGCCGATATTGAACTTTGGCGTATCGTCCGCAGTGATGACGGCATAGACGCCGGGCAGCGCGCGCGCCTTCTCGACATCGATTTTCGTGATCTTCGCGTGCACGCGGTCGGTGCGCAGTATCTTGGCGTGAAGCATCCGCGGCAGCACCATGTCGTTGATATATCGGGTCCGGCCGCTCGCCTTGTCGGGGGCGTCGAGCTTGGCGACGCGCTTGCCGATGATCGTTTCCTTCTCGATGATTTTGGTCATGGCGTTGCGCTCCTTCACGCCTTGCCGGCATGCGCGGCGGAGGCGACGGCATCGATGATCTTTGTGTAGCCGGTACAGCGGCAGATATTGCCTTCCAGGCCGCGACGAATATCGTCCTCGCTCAATGCTGGGTTCTTCGAGACGAGGTAGTGGGCTTGCGCAATCATACCGGGGGTGCAGAAACCGCACTGCACGGCACCGAGATCGATGAAGGCCTGCTGCACGGGATCGGCTCCATCCTCGGTCCACAAGCCTTCGACGCTGACAACCTCGCGCCCGTCGAGGTCGACCGCCGGCATCAGGCAGGAATTGAGCGATGCGCCGTCGACGATGATCGTGCAGGCGCCGCACTCTCCCTCGCCGCAGGCCAGCTTGGCGGCGGCCAGATCGAAGCGCTCGCGCAAGGTGGTCAGGGCCGGCTCGCTCGCCAAAACCGAGGCCTTAACGGCGCGGCCATTCAGGATGAAGGCGATATCGACCATCAGCGGCATGCGGTGAGCTCCTGTTCCAGATAGACCCGTGCAAGCCGCCGCCGATACCATACCGAAGATCGATGGTCGGCGATCGGGCTGATTTCGCTGTCGAGGATCTCGAGGGCGCCGGCGATCGTGGCGTCGTCTGGTTTCTTGCCTTCGAGCATTATTTCCGTCTTCGGGCAGCGGACCGGGGTCGGCGCCACCGCGCCGAGGGCGATCCGCACATCGCTCAATACACCGTCCTTGAGGTAGGTCGCGAAACCCATCGAGACCACCGCGATTTCGAGTGCCGGGCGCGGGCCGGTCTTGCAGAAACCGGCGCGGAAATCTTTCCCGGGAGCATCGAAATCGACCGAAGTCAGTAGCTCTTCCGGCTTGCGTTTGGACTTTCCCGGACCGGTAAAGAATTCGGCCAGCTTCAGGCGGCGGGTGGCGATTTTATTGCCCGTCCACGACGCCAATTCGATCTCGGCGTCGAGGCAAAGCAGCGGGATCACCATGTCGGCGGCCGGTGAAGCATTAACGATATTACCGCCGACGGTGCTAACATTGCGGATCTGGATCGAGGCGAAGCGGTCGGCTGTCGCCGGCAACACCGGCGAGGCGGCCAACAATAATTCGCTCTCCAGAATCTCGGTCATGGTGACCAGGGCGCCGAGGCGTATGCTGGTCCCATATTCGGAAATCCCGGCGATCTCCGGTACCCGTCTGATATTGATCAGGCGCCGGGCAACCGGTCTGATGCCGAGATCCTTCTGGACCCACAAATCGGTGCCGCCGGCAACCGGCGTCGCTTTGCCGTCGGCGAGCGCCCGCAGCGCCTCTTCAAGCGACGAAGCGCCAACGTATTCCTCGAAGACGGCTGGCTGCTGGGCCTGCGGTAACGCCATTAATCCTCCCTAAAACTTCATCGGTTCGCGAAAGCGCCCGAAGGCCGAGGTCAGGACGGCGGTGATCTCGCCGACCGAAGCGTAGGACTTCACTGCCGCCATGATCGCTGGCATGAGGTTTTCCTGGCCCTCGGCGCCAGCCTTGAGATCGGCCAGTGCCTTGTCCACTTCCTGTGCATCGCGGTTTGACCTGATCTCAACGAGACGTTGGACCTGCGCGTCTGCATCCTCCTGCTTGTAGGGGTGCATTTCGACGGCCTGGTGCTCTTCCTCGATCTCGTAGCAGTTGACGCCGACTTTTCGGAACTCGCCGGTTTCCAGTTGCTTGTGGTGCTCGTAAGCCTGGCGCGATACGTGGGACTGGATCTCGCCCTCGGCAATCAGCTTTACGATGCCGCCGCGCCTGTCGGTATCGGCCATGATCCTGACCATCTCGGCTTCGAGCTGGTTGGTCAGTGTCTCGACATAGTAGGAGCCGGCCAGCGGATCGACGGTGTCGGTCATCCCCATTTCCTCGATCATGATCTGCATGGTGCGCAACGAGATACGCTGGGCCTTTTCCGAGGGGATCGTGTAGGCCTCGTCGTAGCAACACAAGGCAATCGTCTGCGCCCCGGAGAGCGCGCTGATCATCGCGTAGTAGGAGCCGCGAACGATGTTGTTCTCGGGCTGCTCGATAGTCAGGCCGGAGCCGCCACCACCGGCGATCATACGCAGCCACATCGATTTGGGGTTCTGCGCGCCGTACTCGTTCTTGACGATCTTGGCCCACAGGCGGCGGCCCGCGCGGAACTTGCAGATCTGCTCGAAGAACTGGCCGAAGATGTTGAAGTTGAACGACATCCGGTATGCGAAGTCATCGATCTTCAGGCCGCGCTTCAGGACTTCATCGAAGTACGCTTTGGCGATGCTAAACCCGTAGGCCATCTCCTCGGCCGGATTGGCGCCTGATTCGCGGATGTGGTAGCCGCAGACCGAGACCGGGCTGTATAGCGGCGCATGCTCGGCGCAGTACTGCATGGTATCGGCGACGAGGCGCACCGAGGGCTCGACCGGATATATCCAGGTGCCTCGTCCGACGAACTCTTTCAGGATATCGTTCTGACACGTGCCGCGTAAATTCTTGAGATCGAAGCCGCGCTTCTCGGCCATCGCCAGATACATCGCGATCATGATCGCCGCCGTGCCATTTATGGTCAGCGAGACGGTGATATTCTGGATGTCGATACCGTCGAAGGCGACCTCCATATCGGCAAGCGTATCGATCGCCATGCCGACGCGGCCAACCTCGCCGCCGGACATCGGATCGTCCGAATCAAAGCCGCACTGGGTCGGCAAATCGAAGGCTACGTTGAGGCCGGTATTGCCGGTCTCGATCAGGTATTTAAAACGCGCGTTGGTGTCCGAGGCGTTGCCGAAGCCGGTATATTGCCGCATCGTCCACGGCCGCTTGCGGTACATCTCCTTGTGAATGCCGCGGGTGAAGGGGAACTGCCCCGGCGCGCCAATGCCGTCGGCGACCCCCTGCTCCTCGATCCGGCTCGCCGCCACGTCTTCAGCTGTATAGAGCGTCTTGATCTCAATACCCGATTCGTTGAAACGGGCGTCGCCCTGATGCTTACGCTGCTCGGTCAAGGGCCTTCTCCTTGATGAACCGCACGATCTCGTCGAGCCTGGCGCCGGTGTTGAATACCGCGTCGAGCCCGATTTCGCGCAAGGTGTCGTGATCCTGGTCCGGCACGTTGCCGCCGATAATCCATAATTTATCGCCGAGTCCGTATTCGTCGAGCAATACCTTCAAGCGCTGGCAGATCGGAATGTGCGAGCCTGACAGGATCGACAGCGCGATCACATCGACATCCTCGTCGCGTGACGCCTCGGCGATCGCCTCGGGGCTCTGGCGCAGCCCTGTGTATATAACCTCGAAACCGGCATCGACCAGCGCGCGCACCACCACCTTGGCGCCGACATCGTGCCCGTCAAGCCCCGGCTTGGCGACAAGCACGCGGATTTTGCGCTTGGCCATTCACGCCTCTCCTACTCCGCCGCCTCTGCCCCCGGCACGTAGCCGTAGATCTCCTGTGCATTTTGCTCGGAGATGATGCCGTCGCGAACTTCGCGGGCAAGGGTGGCCCGGTCGCGCTTCTTGGGATCGCCGTAACCGCCGCCACCGCCGGCTTGCTGAAAATAGACGGTTCCCTGCGGCACGCCGGTTATCAGATCTTTGTTCAGCGGCACACGTTCCTCGCCGTCCGGCATGGTCAGCTTGATCGTGTTCAGAGTACCCTTGCCGCCGCCGAAGAGCCCGAAGGCGGGCTCGAAATCGCCGTCGCCGAAGGTGACGAGCTGGGTGTCGTGCGAGCCGATGCGGTAGACCGTCTCGGTGCCGACGCCGCCGCGCCACTGTCCGGGGCCGGCCGAATCGCAGAGATATTCGTTCTTGAGCAGCAGATGCGGGGTCTGCTGCTCAAACATTTCGTAGTCCTGGTCTTTGACCCCGCCGGATGCGTCGATCATGCCGATATGATCGTACCCGTCGGTGCCGTTCATCGCCCCCGAGCCACCCTTCATGCCCATGAAGAGAATATCGACATAATCGTCGTCCTTGGCTTCGTCGCGGCCGGTTGTAAGCGAGCACAGCAGGTTGTTCCAGCCTGCGGTTACCCGGTTGGGGATGACCGGCGCCAGCGCCTTTTGGATGGCGTCGGCGTTGGGCGGGCACAGATGGTTGCCGAAGGTCGTCGCCTTGGGATAACCGGCGTTGAGGATGGTGCCCTCGGGAATGACGATATCCAACGGCCCGACCATACCCTCGTTGTGGGGGATGTCGGGGTTGACCATCTGCAACAGGGTCAGGACGGTGGCCGAGGCGCTTGAGGTATAGGTGCCGTTGACGAAGCCGTCCGTTCGCGGATCGGTGCGCGAATAGTCGAACTTGATGGATTTGTCGCGAACCTCGATATCGACCCGAATGGTGTATTTCGAGCCCTTGTTCCTGCCGTCGTAATAGACGTAGCCTTCGCCCGAATAGTCGCCGTTGGGGATCGACTCGATCTCGGCTTCCATCATCTTGCGGGTCGCCTCGAACAGGGCGAACTTGTGGCGCTCGACGGTTTCCAGACCGTACTTCTCCAGCAGCGCCAACACGCGCCGGGCGCCGACATTGGTTGCGCCCATCTGCGCGCGCATGTCCGCGGCAACAATCTCGAAGCGGATGTTGGCAAAAATCAGGTCCCAAACATCTTTTCGGAAAACCCCCCCGTCATAGATTTTGATGGGCGGAATGCGCAGCCCCTCCTGCCACACCTCGACTGCGTTGGGGTTGTAGCCGCCGGCGACGGCCCCGCCGATATCGGCCTGGTGCCCCTTGACCGCGGTCCAGGCGACGAGCTTGTCTTCGAAGAAGATCGGGCGGAAGACGGCGACGTCGTTGTTCTGGTTGCCCATCGAGAAGACGTCGTTGTGGAAGATCACGTCGCCGTCTTTAAAGTCGCCCTCGAAATACTCGATGATGTATTTGCACACCGGCGCCAGTGAGAATGCCAGGATCGGCAGGTTCTCGGTCTGCTCGAGCATCCGACCCTCGGCGTCGTAAAGCCCGGTGACGAAATCCTTGGCCTCGCACAGGATCGGCGAGCGCGCGGATTGTTCGAGCGAGATGCTCATTTCGTCGGCGATCGACTTGAAGGCGCGCGCGAACACCGACAGCAGGATTGGGTCGATGTCGGATTGCTTGGCGGATTTGCTCATGACGCTTTGATCTCCAGGATCGGGTGAACCAGCTCTTCGCGGCCTTTCTGGTAGACGGCGAACGAGCCGAACTTGTCGCAGACGCAGTCGTACGAGCCGGTGACCAGGATCGAGGTGTTTTCCTGCTCGATGATCGCCGGGCCAGCAATTCGGTAGCCGAACTTCGTTGCATGTCCGTCATAGACCGGAATGCTTTGCAATTCGCCGGTTTCGGGAACGACGATCTTGCGCTCGCCCTTCAGGGCCGGCGCGGGGTCGGCGCCGGCGAAGGCTTCCTCGGCATAGGATGGCTTGTCGGTAATGCCGATCGATTGGATGCGGACGTTGATGATCTCGACCGGCGTATCCTGGTCTTCCAACGAGTAGCCGTAAAGGCGGTTGTGCTCGGCGTGGAAGATCGACTTGATGGCTTCGGCGTCGGATTTCTCGACCGCCGCCAGCGGCACCTCGAAGGAGACTTCGTGGTACTGTCTGGCGTAGCGGCAATCGAGTTTGAGCACGGTCTGCCGGCGCGCCTCGGGGATACCCTCGCTGTCCAGAAGCTTACCGCCCTCGGCCCGCATCTCAGCGATCAACCCGCTCAGTGTCTTCCAGTCGCCGCCGTCGATCGGCCCCACGAACGAGCGCACGAAGTCGTGCTTGAGATCGGACATCAGCATTCCAGCGGCGCAGAATATCGAGGATTCGCGCGGCACGATGAGCAGCGGAATTTCCAGCTCCTGGCCGATCATGCACGCGTGGTTGGGCCCGGCACCGCCGGCGACGATCATCGGGAACTCGCGCGGATCGAAACCGCGCTTGATGGTGATCTCGCGCACCCCCTGGGCCATGTTGGTGTTGATCACCCGGTACATGCCGAGCGCCGCCTCCTCAAGGCTCATGCCAAGCGGTTTGGCGATCTTCGTCTCGATGGCCTTGCGCGCGGCGTTGAGGTCGAGTTTCAGCTTGCCACCGGCGAAATAATCGGGATCGAGATAGCCGAGCACCAGATCGGCATCGGTGCAGGCCGGCAACTCGCCGCCCCGGCCATAGCAGACAGGGCCCGGATCGGCCCCGGCGCTCTGCGGTCCCATCCGCAGGAGCCCGCCCTCGTCGATCCAGCCGATCGAGCCGCCGCCGGCGCCGATGGTGACGATATCGAGCATAGGCAGGGCGATGCGGTAGCGGTTGATTTCGCCCTCGGCAGCGGTGATCGGCGCGCCGTTCAGAACCATCGCTGCGTCGAAACTGGTGCCTCCCATATCGACCGTCAGACAGTTGCTCTGACCATGCGCCTCGGCATAACCAAGCCCGGCGACCGGCCCCGCTGCCGGCCCCGAAAGTAGCGTCATCGCCGCCGTCTTACGCGCGATATCGGGCAGCACGACGCCGCCATTCGACTGCATGATCAGCAGCACGCCGCCGAATCCCATTGCCTTCAGGCGCTTGGTCAAGCTGAGGAGATAGGTGTTGAGCTTGGGTCCGTTATAGGAATTGAGGACGGTCGTGCTGACCCGGTTGTAGAAACGAATCGAAGGCAGCAGCTCGCTCGAAACGGTGAGGTAGGCGTCAGGCATTTCCTGCGCCACCAATGCCGCCGCCTGGCGCTCGTGCTCGGGGTTGGCAAATGAATTCATGAAGCAGATGGCGACCGCCTCGATAGCTTCTTCCTTGAACAGGGTAATTGCGGCGCGTATGTCCTCGATGCGCAGGGGTTCGACCTCCCTGCCCTTTCGGTCGAGACGGCCCGCGACCGGCGCGCGCAAGTAGCGCGGCACCAGAGGGGGGACGTTGGTGTAGCGGTTGTTGTACTGCTCCTCGCGGATACCCCGGCGCATTTCGAGC
>JAPULJ010000047.1 GCA_027295145.1 Alphaproteobacteria bacterium
CTTTGGTCATGGTTGAAACTTGCGAAACCAATCTTCAACATAAGCGGCGATTATGAGGAATCAAAGGCATCACTTATTACTCATACTCTAGAACGAGTTAACCCCGCGAGTGGACAAATTGTTTATTCCAACTTGCGATGATCATGACTCATCGTACTTTGGCAAGCGCGCCCTTAGACAGGCTCTAGAATACGAAACCCAATATCTGCTTGCCGCTTGGTAATCACTCGACCGAGAAGGAACCCTTATATATTCCGCCCCGCCCTTTGGGGGATTGAAACGCGTGGCCACCGCCCTGGCGAACAACGAAGAAACACCGCCGCCTCCCGGTCTGTATGCACACATTGTCATTGTTCACCATCCAGCGGCCAGTGGCGCTCGTCACGCGACACTGAATGTTCCCTTGGGTTCTCGCGTTTTGGTGGATCGCAGTGCAGCCGTGGCGAAATGATCCGTCGTCGCCAAACCGCAAGGTCAATGTATAGGTTTTAGCCCCGCGTTGGCGTTCCATGCGGACCGAGCGCCCGGTGAGGAGCGCCTTGATCCGCGGTCCGCTCAACCGGCCGGTCTCCGCTGCGGTCTGAACGAAATGGCTGTAAGCATGGGCCCATCTGCCTGAATCCAGGCGCGCAACATTGATGTCGTCCGCATCCGCGTTGCTCCCCACGAACCCGGCACACAGCGCAGCGACGACGAAATACCGATAATTCATGATCTTCCTCAAATTAAATGTCCACGATCAATGAGGTGATTTTACCCAGCCAATCGGCAAATTGACAATCGGACAGCCGGCCTCTAAGGCACGATCATGCCAACTGGGCGCGGTTCGAGAGGCGGAAGAGTCAAGCCCATCGGCCACTGGTATCGGTGGGTTTCAGGGCCGAGAAGCGCAGGCGGACATAGTCGATCGTCCAATGCCCGGCCTCGTCGCACAATTCAGCCTGAAGACCCTTCGAAACCTCGGCCTTGGCACTGTCTCGTTCGTTTTCGGGCAATGCCAACACAAAGGTCTCGGCGAAGGTATCGAGCCAATCCTCCATCGGTCCCGGGATTGGTGTCGGCCGCTCAAACAACGCGATTGAATTGACGGTAAAACCGCGCGCCTCGAGCAAACCCCGATACTCTGTCTCATCAGGAAAAAACCAGGGGTCGCGCGATTGCGGATCGAGACCGCGCGATTCCAGCGCCCGATGCAGTGCACGTCTAACCAAGGCAACATTGCCGGCCCCGCCCATCTCGCCGACAAACCGGCCGCCGGGTTTGAGCGCGCGCCAGACACCATCGATAACCGCCTTGGCATCTTTCATCCAATGCAGGGCGGCATTGGAGAACACGGCGTCGAACTCTGTCTCGAAATCCAGTTTCTCGCCACCCACGACCCGCGCATCGAGGCCGCGCGCCCGGGCGCTTTCGATCTGCTCGGCGCTGGCATCGACGGCAACCACGATCGCCCCGCTGGCGGCCAGTTTCTCGCTCAACACGCCATCGCCGCATCCAAGATCGAGGATACGCTCGCCCGGTGCCGGCGCCAGAAGATCGAGGACGGGCGCGCCATGGTCGGCGACAAAACGCGCGGTGCGGGCATAACGCTCTGGATCCCAACGCTGTTTGGGTTGAGCCATGCTCCGCGGTTACTACTTGCCGGTCTCATTGGAATCGGTGAGGAGGAAAATCATGCGGCCTAAGATCTGCTCAAGGACCAGCGCATCTTGCGTCTTCTTGATCTCTCCGCCGGCCGCAAGGAATGTTTTCGACGCGCCCGGCGTGAGCTTAAGATACTTGCCGCCGAGCAGGCTGTCGCCGGTGACCGAAGCGATACTGTCGGTTGGCAGACGCACGCTTTTCCTCACTGTCATCGTCACGACCGCCTGAAAGGTTTCAGGGTCGAGGCGCTGCTGGGTGATACTGCCTACCTTGACGCCGCCTATGCGCACATCGCTGCCCGGCTGCAGCCCTTCGACGGAGTTGAATCGCGCTTTGAGCTGGTAGCCGGAGACCGGGCGCAGGTCGCTCGTATTGTAGGCAAATATCAAAAAGAAACCTGCGATCAGCAGGACCACGGCGCCCATGACGGTCTCGACGAGATTACGACCCATGGCTTGCCTCCATTTGGCTACTTTGTTTGCTGTGCGCCGCCGCACTTGCAATTCTTCAATTTCTGCAAGCGCTTGCGGCGCGTGTTCTCAGCGTTCCTGACAATGGTATCGAGAAGACGTTCGACGATCAGCCCGTTCTGGATGTAGTAGATCCTGCCGCCCGGGCGGATGATCTCATCGGCGCCGCCGGGCACCAGCTTGAGAAACTTCGGCCCCAACAGCCCATCGGTTACGACTTGCGCGGACGTGTCCTCGCTGAGCTTGATGGCGTTGGCGATATAAAATGTGACGACCGCCATATTGGTTCTGGCTTCAAATTCCATGCGCGACACTTCGCCGACCTTGATCCCGGCGAGGTGTACCGGGCTGCCGACCGACAGACCATCGACCTGTCGAAACTTGGCGAATAGAGGATACCCCGAGCGGACTGCGCCACCGCCGGTAAAGGCAAAAACCAAGAACGCCGAGGCGACGACGAAAACAAACGCGCCAACGAGTGTCTCACGCGTGCGGCGGGTTAATTGCATTGCAATCGCAAGCGCCTCAATCGGCACTTTTGGAAGGTTGCCACGGCTCGTAGTCTCCGGTCGCCCGAGCAGTTTTTCCGCCACGATATTCGCTTCCCGCGGGTCGATAAGCGTTCGCTGTGCCGGTCATGTTCGGGAGATGTGATTTCTGCCAATCCTCGCGCTTCGCTTCGATCGGTGCATCATGCGTATAATGCAGCCAGGCGTGCCACTCCGGTGGCACCTTCGAGGCTTCGTTGATTCCCCGATAGCGCACCCATCGACGCTGGCGCATTCCTTTCCTGGCTCGGCGCTCAATATAGTATCGGTTGCCGAACTCATCGGCGCCGACTTGATTGCCCCTCGCCAGGGTGAAGAGAAAGGTTCCGATGGTCATAGCTTTTCGCGCAACTTTGCTTAAGCCGGCCGGTATGGCTCCGCTCCACAAGGCGAGCGAATGGCGCGCGACTATGGCATCGGGACCGACGATCGTCCAGCCTGCAGGCAACGCCAGCGCATGACGAACAAGGGATCAGCCGCGCCGGTCCGCCGCTCGATCGCGGTTGCTCTCGTCCTCCTGGCGGCCTTGGGTTTCAGTTTACACACCACCCTCTCGCGAGCGTCCTACGAGCATGGTCCCGATCCGGCGTCGATCCTCTTCCTGCGCAGCCTCCTCACCGTCGTCGTCATCTGGGTCTTGTTTCGCGCTCGCGGCGTCGATCCGTGGCTCAAGGGCCGCACCCTGGTCCAGGGCCTGATTCTCGGGCTGGTCTTG
>JAPULJ010000470.1 GCA_027295145.1 Alphaproteobacteria bacterium
ATGCTCGCAAAGGTGAGTTGGCTCAGGCTCGTGAGCATTGTCAGGCTGTTCTTGCGAAGTTTCCTAAGAACAAACGGCGTTAGATGGTCCCATGGCTCTTCAGTCAAACAGCGACAGGCAACCGGCGCCAGCGTTCTCCCAGGAACAGCTAAATGGCGTCATCGCACTTTATTCTGAAGGTAGACTTCAGGAGGCGATGAGTGCGGTGCAAGGCTTGATAAGCAAGAACTCAAACGCACCAGTTCTGCACAACCTAACGGGGGCGATTCACGTTGGCCTTGGGCAATTAGATCATGCCGTAGAAAGCTTCCTCAGAGCCTTGGAGATCAAGCCTGACTATGCCGAGGCGCATAATAACCTTGGGAATGCCCTCAAGGACCGAGGCAAGCACGCGGAGGCGCTCGCCAGCTACCACAGAGCCTTGGAGATCAAGCCTGATTATGCCGAGGCGCATTATAATCTTGGGGTGGCTCTCAGTGCATTAGGCAAGCACAAGGAGGCCGTCGCCGCCTACCACGAAGCCTTGGAGATCAAACCTGATATTGCCGAGGCGCATAGTAACCTTGGGGTGGCTCTCAGCGAATTAGGCCAGCCCGAGGAAGCTGTCGCCAGCTACTACAGAGCTTTGGAGATGAAGCCTGATATTGCCGACGCGCATTATAACCTTGGGATTGCTCTCAAAGTCTTAGGCAAGCACGAGGAGGCAATCGCCAGCTACCACAGAGCCTTGGAGATCAAGCCTAATATTGCCGAGGCGCACTATAACCTGGGGATTGCTCTCAAGGAATTAGGCAAGCACGAGGAGGCGCTCGCCAGCTACTACCGAGCCTTGGAGATCAAGCCTGATTATGCCGAGGCGCATAATAACCTCGCGAATGCTCTCAAGAACTTAGGCAAGTACGAGGAGGCACTCGCCAGCCACCATAGGGCCTTGAAGATAAACCCAGATTATCCAAATTATCATTGCAACCTAGCGTACACGCTCTTAGTAAACGGCGACTTCGAGGCTGGATGGAAAGAGCACGAATGGCGTCTGCAGATTGAAGAACCAGAGAACAGCCGACGCAGTTTCGCGCAGCCCCTTTGGCTGGGTAAAGAGACGCTGAAGGGCAGGACAATCCTGTTACACGGCGAACAAGGATTTGGCGACACGATCCAGTTCAGCCGCTTTGCAAAAATGGTCGCCGGCCGGGGCGCCCGCGTCATTCTTGAAGTGCCACGGCCTTTGTTGGAATTAATGGGAACGCTCGATGGGGTCGCACGTGTAGTTGATAAAGGTGCCGTACTGCCTAACTTTGACTACTACTGCCCGCTGATGAGTTTACCGTTGGCGTTCAACATCGATAGCGAATCCGTGCCGGCCAGTACTCCGTACATCTTCAGTGATTCTGCGCGTGTCGCAACGTGGCAGAAAAAACTTGGAGCAAGAACCAAGCCTCGCGTGGGCCTGGTGTGGAGCGGACAATTGGCTCACCAGAATGATCGCAACCGATCCATCGCGCTGGCACGAATGCTGCCCTTGCTTGCCCGCGATGTTGAGTGGATTAGCTTGCACAAGGAGATACGGAAAAGTGACGCTGACTTCCTGTCCTCACGAAAAGACATTCTTCATTTTGGAGACGAACTCAAAGACTTTGCTGATACTGCGGCACTGATCGAACTAATGGACTTGGTTATATCGGTAGACACGAGTGTGGCGCATCTAGCCGGGGCGATGGCAAAACCGGTTTGGATACTCTTACCGATTGATCCCGATTGGCGATGGCTTTTAAATCGAGAAGACAGCCCTTGGTATCCAACGGCGACACTGTTTCGTCAGCCTAGGATTGGTGATTGGACCAGCGTAATAGCACGAGTACACAACGAGCTATCGACATTCATTGAAGGCGGTGAAATGGGTCCGTATTAACGAGACTTGGTATTAGAGTCCTGGCGCCGCTCTAGGGCACCAAGCTATTCACCAAACACACTCAAGCAGCTTACGCGCCGATGCTCTGCTATCAGCTGGATTTAAGCCGGAACCGCTGCACCTTGCCGGTCGCCGTCTTGGGCAGTGCGTCGATAAACTTGATCGAGCGCGGATACTTGTACGGTGCGATGGTCGCCTTGACGTGGTCTTGTAGGCTTATCGCGCATTCCTCGCTCGCCGGCACATTCTCGCGCAGCACGACATGCGCCTCGACAATAGTGCCGCGGCTCTCGTCCGGAACTCCGATCACGGCGCATTCCGCAACATCGCGATGCGTTAGTAACGCGGCTTCGACTTCGGGCCCGGCGATGTTGTAGCCCGCCGACACGATTACGTCGTCCGATCGGGCGACGAAGTGGAAGACGCCGGCGGCGTCGCGCATGAAGGTATCGCCGGTCAGGTTCCAGCCGTCGCGGATATAGTTTGCCTGCCGAGCATCAGCGAGATAGCGGCAGCCGGTCGGCCCGCGCACAGCCAGCTTACCGATCTCGCCGTCGGCTACTTCGTTCATGTCGTCGTCGACGATTTTCGCTTCATAGCCGGTGACCGGGCGGCCGGTGGCGCCGGGCGTTGCCTCGCCGGCGCGATTGGACAGGAAGATGTGCAGCATCTCGGTCGAGCCAATCCCGTCGAGGATCGGCTTGCCGGTCTTGCTAACCCACTCTTCAAAGACCGGCGCCGGCAGGGTCTCGCCGGCCGACACCGCAAGCCGGAGCGACGACAAATCCGCCCCGTCGTCCATCGCCCGCATCATCGCGCGATAGGCGGTCGGCGCGGTGAACGAAATCGTCGCCTTATAGGTCTCGATGATCTCTATCAGGTTCGGCGGCGACGCGTTCTCGAGTAGGGTCGCGGTCGCGCCGAAGCGCAAGGGAAATATCGCCAGGCCGCCCAAACCGAAGGTGAAGGCAAGCGGCGGCGAGCCGACGAAGATATCGTCCGGCGTGACCTCGAGCACTTCACGGGCATAGGCATCGGCGATGATCAATAAATCGCGGTGGAAGTGCATCGTCGCCTTCGGTTCGCCCGTCGTCCCCGACGTAAATCCAAGCAGCGCAACGTCGTCGCGACCGGTCTTCACCGCGTCGAACACAACCGGCTTATCAAGCGCGGCGCGGTCGAGTTCGGCGTCATGATTTGCCGTACCGTCAAAGCCCACGACCTTGTCGAGAAAGCGGCTGTCCTTGGCGCAGACGATGAGCTCATCCATGTTCCTTGTGTCGCACAACGCCAGCGCCACTTCGGCCTTATCGACAATTTTGCTCAGCTCGCCAGCGCGCAGCATCGGCATGGTATTGACCACCACCGCACCCGCCTTCGTCGCCGCCAGCCAGCAGGCGACCAGCGCCGGATTGTTAGCCGCGCGGATCAGCACCCGGTTGCCCGGACGCACGCCGTAATCCTCGACCAGGGCGCGCGCAATCCGGTTGGACCAGTCGGCCAGTTCCTTGTAGGTGCGTCGGCGCCCATTACCGATCAGCGCAACACGGTCGCCCATGCCCTGCTCGACCAGGCGGTCGGTCAGTTCAACCGCCGCATTGAGATAGTCGGGATAGTCGAAGCCGTCGAGCAAAAAGTCGGGCCACTGATCTGTCGGCGGCAGGTTATCGCGCGCAAAGGTATCTTCATGACCGGTCGGTCCCAGCATCGTCGGCTCCCCTCAGTGTGCCGCGCTCAATGGTGCGTACCGGTGCATGGTTGATATTCCTGCCGCCGTTTGGCGAGTAGCGATCTGATGGCAGCCAGTATTCGAGCGGGGCCGGCACCCGCCTCTAGACGTCACGTTTTGTATATCCAATCCGTACCACAATGCAGTCATCAGAGACCGCCATGTTCGCTTAGGGCGTTCGTCCTCAACCGGTCGATGCATTTGACCAATACTGATTACTCTAGCCAACGATGGTCGCGCGCGATGACGGCAAAGCGGTCTGACAACTCAACCAGCGCCACGTTGTGCAGTGTGCTGGCTTCGATAACACTGCCACGCCCATCCGGCAGGTCACGCGTTCCACAACTATCGGCATCGATCGTCACACGATAACCCAGATCAAGTGCAGCTCGCGCGGTAGAGCTCACACACATATGGGTCATAAAACCGCAGAGGATAAGATCATTTCGCCCGCTGTCAGTATTAGATATTTGGGCTTGCAATTGGGTGCCAGCGAATGCGTTCGGCAAACTTTTTTCAACGGTAATTTCTCCAGCCATTGGCGCTAATTCATCGACGATCTGACCACGCTTCGCATCGCGATCAAACAGACTGCCCGCACGGCCCTTGTGCGCGACATGGATGACCGGGCTGCCCGCTTCTCGAGCATTTTCAAGTAGGCTCTTTGCATGCGCTATGGCGGCGGCGGCATCGGTGACGGCAATCGGCCCTTCCAAATATTCGTACTGCATGTCGATCAGGATGAGGCTCGCGCCATTCAATTTCGCCGGTTCAAGGTCTGCGCCCGCTAGTTGTAGAAGCGTTTTGGGTTCGGACATTATGCTCTCCATTTCGACTTGCGTGCCTTCAACGGCTTATACGCAGATTCACGGAAATGATACCCAGCGTCGCACGGGAAGTGTCTCAGCTTGTATAGTGAATCCCGAAATGCGCAAGGCGGTCTTGAATGTCAGCTTCCGGGTCATAAGCAGATTCCAAACAGCACGGCCGATCAGGTCCTCAGATAGCCCTATGGCAACATCGCCGCGCAATAATTCCATCCGTCAAGGCAACAAGACGGTCGCGCCTAGCGTGGTGCCGCTTTCGATGGCCTTATGGGCAGCGACGGCCTCCTTCAGAGGATATTCGTAGTTGACATTGGCGTTGAGCACTCCATTGCGAATGGCGGTGAAGAGCGCATCGGCGGTGGCGACGAGATCTGCGCGCTTGGCGACATAGTGCATGATCGCGGGTCGGGTGATGAAGAGCGAGCCGCGGGCGCCGAGGTCGGTGATGATATCCACGGGGTCGGGCGGGCCGGAGACATGGCCGTATGCCGCGCAGACTCCCATGGGCCGCAAACAATCAAGCGATTTTTGCAGAGTATCGCGACCGATCGACTCGTAGACGACAGCTACCCCTTCGCCGTCCGTGATCTCATACACGCGCTCGGCGAAGTCCTCTTTCGTGCGCACGATCGGATGATGACAGCCGGCATCAGCAGCGGCTTGCGCCTTGGCGTCGGTACTGACAGTACCGATGACCGTCGCTCCCAGAGTCCGCGCCCATTGACAGAGAATGAGACCCATGCCACCCGCTGCCGCGTGCACCAAGATGGCGTCGCCGGGCTGGACCGGGTACGTGCGGTGCAGGAGATAGTGCGCCGTCATCCCCTTCATGAGCAGTGCCGCTACCTCGCGACCGTTCAGATCATCGGGCAGATGCAGCAGCCTGTCGGCCGGATAAGTGCGCATTTCCGCATAGGAGCCGAGCGGCGGGATCCCATAAGCGACGCGATCTCCCTCCCTGAAATCGATCACTTCAGAGCCGACGCCCTCGACCACTCCCACAGCCTCGAAGCCGACCACGCAAGGGCGCGACGGCACGGGCCAGGGATGGGAGACGCCGCCTCGGTGATAGGTGTCGGCGAAATTAACGCCGATGGCAGTGTGACGGATGCGCACGTCGCCCGGTCCCGGTTTCGGGACCGGCCACTCTTGCCAGCACATCGCCTCCGGTGGACCCTGTTCGTGGATGACTTGCGCCATCGGCATTTTCAGCTTCCCCAAATGTTCAGGCTCAGAGGTTTTTTCCGTTCGCTTATTCCAACCATGTCGATACGCGTCGGATTGCGTAATCGTTCTGCCGCGGAGCTGACGCAGCCACCGTCACGATACATGAGATGTCTATCACTAACTATTCATCCCACACTGGATTCCCCACCATTTCCCATCGATCCGACGGGCTCTTGCTAGCGTAGAATTTGAGCCTCGATGAAATTCGCCGCCTGATCGCCTTTTAGACGATGGCGCCAGAGCCAATCGATCATCGGCTGTGGCGGCATCATGAACACCGAGGACGCTGTTGAATACCTGCTCGCCGGCGCGAGTGCGGTTCAAGTCGGTGGCGACCGAGCGCGGGTTGGAGACAGAGATTGACGAGGCGGCCAATTTGATCATGACCCTGCCCGGGAGCGAGCCGGACCGCCCCTTCATCGCCTGCGGGTGCGCCGGCTTGTTTACAGCAATCAACACTATGAGTTGCTTGGCGCGTGTGTTTGAAGAGAAGGAAGCACTCGACCAACTGGAGGGCTTTACCTCACTGCACGGCCCGGCCTTTTACCGACTTTCTGCGAATGAGGCACGTATCCGTCTCGAAAAGAGCGAGAAGGCGCTGAATTTCCCTCAAAAGGTGGCGATCGGTTCAGGCCCCGTCACAGTGTTCGATCCGGGGTTCCGGCTCTTTTGGCGTGTTGAGGAAGATGTTACGAGGGAGCTCGATTCCTCGAAGCTTTCTGACAATAAGGACGGTCTTGATGTTTCCGCACGCATTCCCTGATCAAAAACTAGTCGCTGAAATCACAGCCAAGATGCTACTCGAAATTGAGGCAGTCCGTTTCTGGTCCGACAAGCCCTACATGTTCACATCGGGGCTCGCTAGTCCGGTCTACATCGATTGCCGAAAGTTGATCTCTTATCCGCGAATTCGCACGACTGTGACAGATTTCCTAGCAGCCACGATTATGCGAAACGCGGGCTTTGAGAAATTCGACTCGGTAGCGGGCGGCGAGACCGCCGGTATCCCGTTTGCGGCATGGCTCGCGAACGAACTCGGCCTGCCGATGCAATACGTTCGAAAGAAGCCGAAAGGGTTTGGTCGTGATGCTCAGATCGAGGGAGACATTTCGGAAGGCGAACGGGTGCTGCTGGTCGAAGATTTGACCACCGACGGCGGCAGCAAGATCAACTTCTGTGATGCACTGCGCCGGGCCGGCGCGGAAGTGACCGATACAATCGTCGTGTTCTACTACGATATCTTCCCTGAAACCCAACAAAAACTTCAAGAACACGGCCTACGTTTGCATTATCTCGCAACCTGGTGGGACGTTCTCAACGTCTGCAAGACCGAGGAATATTTCAGCTCGGAGACACTGCAAGAAGTTGAAAAATTTCTCGACAATCCTCTCGCATGGTCCGGTGAACATGGTGGTGCGACTGAAATCCTAAAATAGCCCCCAAGGAGCGAAACAGATTTGTTTGGGCATCTCGTCGAAATTCTTCACGATCGCGGCAAATAAACCGGTTACGGCTGCTTTCTGGGGTAAAGCGGGCGAAATAAGGTGTTAAGCGGACATTCAAAAACAGATGGTGTACGAACTGCGGCCCAATTATATCGACGGTTGAAGATTGGTGCAGCTGCTACCTCAGACGATACTCCGAACAGAAAAAGACCTAGCCAATTCCAAATAAGCCTTTGAAAAAATTGGGGGGCGCACGGGGGCTCGAACCCCGGACCCGCTGATTAAGAGACTGCTGAGAATCGTTGTTTATCAACGGCGGTTTTCACTATTCGCGCTCTGTTCCGGCCAAATCAAATCAATTGCTTATGCGTCGAGTGAAAACCGGCGAACGGAGATAGCGGTGGCGTTCCGTCTCCCCGCAGTTGCTTTGCTCGCAACCCGCCAACGCGAAATAGCCAACTTGATTCGACTATCTCAATCTCGAGTGCCCCTGCCCCAACGGCTGGTTCGTGAAT
This sequence comes from Alphaproteobacteria bacterium, assembly GCA_027295145.1. Classification (GTDB taxonomy): domain Bacteria; phylum Pseudomonadota; class Alphaproteobacteria; order JAPULJ01; family JAPULJ01; genus JAPULJ01. Next base: position 7,653 of record JAPULJ010000470.1, read on the forward strand.
TTGGGAGCAAGTCATGAGTGTCGAAGCGATCGCCTGGGCCTTCCAGCAAACAATCCCGTCAAAGGGCGCAAAACTCGTCCTGTTGTCGCTGGCAAATTTCGCCAACAAAGAACGAGAGTGCTGGCCCTCACAACGGCGCATCGCTGCCGATACCGGATATTCGCGGCAGGGTCTGACAAAGGTCTTGAAGCAATTGGAGGACGGCGGCTGGATAACGCGCCGGAAAAGATTACGCAAAGACGGCGGAACGGCATCGTGTAACTACGTCCTAAACATAGCCAACACCCCGGCCAACTCAGTTGGTAGGTCCACCGCCGAAACGATTGAGCCCATGACGCCCGCCGGTGGCACCCCCTGCCAACCTAGTACGTCACCCCCCTGCCAACCCGGTGCGTCACCCTTAAAGAACCGTAATACTGAACCATCAGTTGATCCATTACCTCCTTCTCTTTCGGAAGCTAACGCTTCCTCAAGAGAGGCTCCCCCATCCGATTCCAATGATCTCTGCGATGAGCAAACTGGCTTGGGAACACGTAAGTACGCACCCAATAAAGAACAAGATTTTACGGCGCTGGCCGCGCGCGACGAGGTCGAAGGCGCGGTAGCACAATGGAACGCGATGGCCGAGCGAGCCGGGTTGGCGCGCTGCGAGAAGATTACCAAGAAGCGACGAACGGACCTATCGCAGCGACTGCGCGACTGCGGCGGTCGCAGCGGCTGGGTGGTGGCCATTACCAAGGTGGAGGAAAGCCCATTTTTGTGCGGCGACAACGACCGCGGCTGGCGAGCGGGCATCGACTTCCTGTGCCGAGAAAGTTCATTCACCAAACTAATGGAAGGTAGCTATGACAAATCAGCAAATGGTTCCGGCCGGAGCCCTCGCGAAAGCGAAACCGCCATGTTCCGTCGCCTCGTTGCTGAGTCCAAAGCGCATAAAAGGGGGCTGGCTGGTGGGCTATACGATTAAGAGAGGAGCAAAACTGCCGCCGCTGGAAGACATCAAGCAAGAGCACACCTTGGCGGTCGAGGCGATGTTGCCGGCGGGCCCGGAGACTATCCTGAGGGCCCTTCACAAACTGCGGCTCGGTACGGTGTCTCGGGATCTGAGCGAAGACGACCGGCAGGCTCAAGTGCTTCTTTATGCCGAACATCTGGCTTCCTAGCACCCCCGCCGATCTAAGGCCGTTCCTACGGTTTTGGGATCGCCTGAGCTATCCGCTTTGGGCCAATTTGGAGCAGGCAATTCGGAGCGGCGAGGCAGTGATCGGCGAGTTCGAGTACACGGAAGAGGAACAGCAAATCTATTCCGAAGGAGTAGAAGCAATACAAAGTGGTCCAGCGCAGGTATTTGCCACAACCTTCGATTTTGGCGGTCATCAACGGATGATGGATCTGGGAGGTGGTACTGGCTCCTGGCTGAAGGCTGTACTCTCAAACCACGATGAGCTCGAAGGAACGCTTTTTGAATTGCCTCTAGTGACCGAAATCGCGCGCAAAATCCATGCCAATGCACCCTACGCTGATCGGCTTGATATTGTTGCGGGAGACTTCTTCACAGGCCCAATCCCGGACGGCCATGACGCCGTCCTCGTCGCCAACATCTTTCACAACTTCACTCCCGACAAGAACCTCGCGATACTCAACAAACTTAGGACCGGCTTTCCTGACAGCGGTCGCTTGTATTTGGTCGATCTTTGGACCAATCAGACCAATACCGAACCTGTAATTGCAACTCTGATGGCTGGTGAATTTCTGATC
>JAPULJ010000471.1 GCA_027295145.1 Alphaproteobacteria bacterium
GGGCGATGAGGAGAGGTGGTGGAAGGAACGTCAGATTGACCCGATCATCCACGCCGCGCAGCTGTGGCGGGAGAGGTGGGGCAAGACCGTCCAACAGCCCAGCAGAGCAAGGGAGCTGATAACCCCAGGGTCGAGCTAAACGACGGGGCTCGTGGAAGGGATCCGGGCCAGATATTGCATCTTCTCAGCGTAGGGCTTGGCGATGTCCAAGATGTCCAGAACCAGAAGCGTCCGCGCCCCGATCCTGGCACCGCCCTGGCGCAGGACCGCCGCGCCCAGATGCGCGCGCAGCTCTGGCCAGCAAGGTTGCGCGACAGCCGCGTCTCCGTGTTGGCCAGTACGATCGTCTCCTCCAGCGCCCGTCCGATCTCACGAGGACGCGGGCTGCGCGATTGAGTTCCAGCGGACCCTGCGCATTCCGGACGACGGAAAGGCCTACCCGCTGCCGCCGGGGTTCGGCGGCTTCCCTTTGCGGCACCTGGACGACTAGTGCCGATGCACCAAGCCGAAGCAATGTGGATCAATCTCGACGGCCGCGGCTATCCTTGCGCCGTGAAGATCGCGACGGGCAAGGTCTGCGCCGTGACCGGTGGGACCTGGGTCAGTCATCGAAATCGCGATCCGCAGGATTATGTGGTTCTGCCCGAGCAGCTCTGGCTGGACGGCTATTGCGTCGAGAAGGGCGTCATCCGGCAGTTTGTCGCCATGCCGCTTGGCGAAGGCTATTCGGTCGAGGAACAAATCACCGGCGCGGCGGAGCACGGCGGCATACAGATCATCGTTTACCCAATGAAGCGCGAGCGATATGAAAGGCTGTGCGAGGCGCGGCGCGCCATAGAGGCAATGCAGGAAGCCAAGATCAGCCATGCCACGATCAGCGGGATGGCCATAGGCCTCGCACCGGGGGGGCGCATACACCAGGAGATCTATGACGATCCCTATGAACTGGATGCCTGGGACCAACGCCACGCAAGCCGCTGCCTCGTGACTATCGCGAACTCCGCGCAATGGATGGCGATGACGGGCAAGCGCCCCCCGACGGAGCCACCGAGCACGAAGGATTATACGGACGCCGAAATGCCGTGGTTCGACTATTACGGCGGCGATGCCGAGGCGGTGGAGGGTGCAGAGAAACTCAGGGCACTCGCGAGCGTCGCGGCGATTGGCGAACAGAAAGGCGAGACGCCGCTGCCGGACAACGAGAGCCTGGACGTGGAGCGGATCATTGCGCTGCGCAAGGCCGGGGCGAGCGACGTGCGGGAGATGCCAGCCCGATTGTAGGGGACAGCTAAGTTCGTTCAAAATATTGTTTTAGGGCACGACAGTAGTCCACGATCAAACGGTCAAACGCGCAAGTGATAATCCGCTTGTTCGAGCCAATGAATGAAATCTGGCCGCACTTCAATAATTAGTTTCACGAACTTCGAGGGTCGTATCCCACGCGCAACTAATGGTTATGGCATCACGGTCAGTCCATCCGCCAGGATCGCTGTCGACCCACCCGATGTAACGATCACATCCCACGATCTCTTCCGTTTCGGGCCGCCAAGGGAACTGCATCCCCTCCCCCTCGGCAGTATTCCGATGGCCTGATTTTGGTGATCGGCCCCCGCTTGGAAGGCCGTCCGATAAGATTTTTCCGTCATTCAGACGGACCTTTCTTATCGTCTTCACCGTGCCGTCGATTTCCTTGGCCTAATACCAAAGAGCGTTGACGAAGTCGGCTCTGGACGTGAAGGGTCTGGTCTGATTCTCTGAAGTCCCGATTCAACGGGAGGAGTCGGCGATGGCGATGGGACAGCAGAAGGATCGTCGGGGGCACTTGATAGCCGGCTGGTCATCGGCATGAGGCACGAGCCGGTCCGGCTGGCCGATGAGATCGACTGGGACTGGATCGACGATCAGGTGGCGGAGAGTTTTTCGGCCGCGGGACGGCCCGGAACCGAGACGCGCTTCACGATCGGGATCCTGCTCTTGAAGCAGATCTACGGGCTCTCCGACGAGGGCGTCTGGGAGCGCTGGGTGTTCGATCCCTATGTCCAGCACTTCACCGGCGAGGCCTTCTTCCAGCATGAGATCGCGCATGAGCGCTCGGGGCTGTGCCATTGGCGTGGGCGGCCCGGCGGGAAACTCGAGCCGCTCTTGGCCGAGAGCCTGCGGGTCGCCAAAGCGTAAGGAGACGACGGATCGGTCCCATAACGGTTGTCTCCGGACATAGGAGGGGACGGGACGGGACCCATTGCGCATGAGCCCGATGCTGCGCGGTGCAGAGCTGCCTTCACTCCATGATTGGAGGCCTCATTCCACGTAGGTGACGATCAGCTTCGGATGCCTCGCGCTGGTGCGGTTGTCCGTCGAATAGAAGCCGGCGTAGTCCGTTGCCCTGTCATCATCGTCATCCAAAGCGAAATACATCCTAAATTGCGTGCGGCCCGCATCGTTGATGTGCGCCAATGCACCGCCGAGACTAATATCAACTGTATAGACGGCGCCTAGGCCTCCCTGATTGCTGATGGTGGCCAATTGTGTGCCGCTTGCCGCGGCCTCGAAATCACTACTTTGTAAACCAGCGCCGCTTCCGAAGCTGCCCTTTTTGATATCGACGTACAGTAGCCCATGCGTCGTGAAGGGATTTGTGCCTGAGGTGCCGCCACGCGTCAACTGCAGCGTTGCCGACTGAATGGTCGCAGTGTCCGGTATGGAAGAAGTGTCGAAGGAAACGAAGAACTTGTACTGCTGGTCTTTTCGGTAATCGCCAGCCCGCAGGGCTTTCGAGCCCTCGTTTCGGGAATTGACGCGACCGCCCACATTGCGGTTCTCTCCGGCTTCACGCACCCAGCCGTCCTCGGAAGCGATAGATACGAAGGAGACTTCAACCGCGGTAGACCCCTCGACGGTGACGGTCACCTGGTCGCTGGCGCTGGCGCCGTCGTCATCGGTTACCGTCAGGCTCACAATGTAGATGCCGCCCGCCGCATAGCTGTGGCGCGGGCTTTGTGCCGAGGACCCGTTGCCGTCGCCGAAGTTCCACGACCACGACACCACCGTGCCATCGGCGTCGGTTGACAGGTCTGCGAAGCGGCAATTTAAGTCAACGCAGGCGAACGAGAGGTCTGCCATCGGCAGCTGGTTGACCGCCGGGTCGCTCACCGGCCCTGTATACAATTCCTCACCGAGAACGAGATCACCCCAACCGTCCGGGTCGTTTAGACCTCCCCCGTTTAGATTGGCCCAAGCCACGTATTCTTGCGTTCCGATATCATCTCGGTCGTTCATCACTAGGTCGAAGCCGATAACCTGGCCCGCCATGGGAACTATACCTATGGTCGACCAAGGAATACTTATTTCCAACGTGTACCCGACATCTGAATAAATAGGATCATTTACGATACCCTCAGCAATTGCTAATGACGCCCATACGCCGTCCCAGGTCGCGCTGTGGCCTTGGATATCTTGTATCGTATTTAAGATGTTCACGATGAATTTGTAATCAGCGTCATCTCGGCTTGTGCCGCCATCGTGAAGCGTATCAAGGAAAATTTCGATCGAGTCGTCCTCCCAGAGCCAGCCCTCTTCCTTCGCAATTGCGTTGAGCTGCTCATCTGTGACTGAAGCACTGATATACAGTGCAACATCATCGTAGAGCAATTTGTACGTACCGACATTGCCTCGCGAATTGGCAAGAGATATGGCGGGTGCATCAACATATTCAGAATTCTCGCCATCAATGATAGGTGCAACTTCGGTTTTCGGGACGGTATAAGTTGGCCCAGTTGCGGGATCAGTTGGACCTCTGTAATCACCAGCAAGCGCGTTCAGGTAATATTCCAGGTTTGTCCAACCATCACCTATCATGTCCTCGTTTCGGTCTGCTGCATTGTATGGATTAAGACCGTACGCCGTCTCCCAATCGTCTGGCATGCCGTCTCCGTCGGTGTCAAAGTCCGTAGGACGAGAGACATTCTGATAGGTGGGATAAAAGCCAAGCGCGCTTTCAATGCTGCATGGCTCTATCAATAAGGAATCTTGCTGATTCTCCTTATCAACGCATTCGACCAGTGTGCCTTCTCCGGTTCGGATATGTTCCATTGCCAGTGAATCTACTTGGTCAAGCACAGGAACACGTGCACCGACGATATTAAGCAGTGTTTTCCACACTTGCTCAGCAGTCTGTGTGGTAATACTTACGTCGTCTGGTCGCGGATTTTGACTTGAGATTAGAGCATTAGGGTCTGAACTGTTCTGTCTATTCCTTACGTCAGTAATAGGGTTGCCGAGATAGTCCTCGTTTCCACCGAAAAAGACTTGTGCATCGGCATCTAGATTATAGATTTGTAATGCCGAACCCACTGTATCATCGCCTGAGCGATAGACGTTATTCAGAACATTAATTCGTCTACTGGGTTCCCGTTGCAAACTTGCAAGCCCATTGGCAATATACGTGCCAACCTCTCTCCAGTTGAAGATAATGTTGTTGATTACATCCACATCCTGCACGTTGGCCATTTTCGGGCTTCGCCTACGCGCATGAGCAATAACATTGTGGTGGAAACTAAATTGCTGGCCTCCGTTGGCAAAAAGAGGACCATAACCATGATTGCCTTTGCTGCTGTCGATAGGGCCATCGAGAGGCTCATAGAATAACGAGTATTGAATGGTCAG
>JAPULJ010000472.1 GCA_027295145.1 Alphaproteobacteria bacterium
CGGCTGCGGGAGGCGCGGAACTCCCTGCGCTCGCCGTTCATCGCCTGCTCTCGCCTCCCTGCGCACCGGTGTCCCGGCAGCGTTGGAAAAAAGGGCACCGGGCGGCTCGCCCGGTGCCCTCACCGGGTTTATCCCGGAAATCTGCGGCTTTCAACCCGTCATCCGGCCAAATTGGCACCCGATTGGCACCCCGCCGGTTACTGAGAGAGGGCGGCATCGATCGCTGCGGCAGCCTTGTCGTCGGAGTTGGTGAACAGGTGCGAATAGGTGCTGAGCGTGAGGGCCGGGGAAGCGTGCCCCAGGCGGCGGCTCACGGTGACGACATCGAGGCCGGCGGCGATCAACGCCGAGGCGTGGCTGTGCCGCAACGAGTGGAACGTGATCCTGGGCAGCCCCCGGCTCTGCACCGCACGGCGCCAACATTTTGTGATGCTATGGGGCGTGGGCCAGTTGCCGTCGATATCGCCAAAAACAGGTTCATCGCCAGGCAGGGCGCCGATCCCGAGTTGAAGCCGCAGCTCGAGAGTCTGACGGCGGTGGTCGCGGAGCGCTTTCACGGTGAGGGCAGGCAGGCTTACCGTGCGGCGCCCCGCTGCGGTCTTGGGCGGCTTCACTCGCAAGCCGTCCTTGGTCTGCTCGACCGAGCGCTCGATCCGGACCGTCGCGGCGGCGAGGTCGAGATCGTCCCATCGCAGGGCGGTAAGTTCGCCGCGCCGCGCCCCGGTGCCGATCGCCAGGGCGGCAATCGGATAGATCGAGTGGCCCTCTAACTTCCGAAGCGCGTCCGCGATCTGCTCGGCATTGAGGATTTCAACCTCAGTGCGGAGCATCGTCGGCGGCTTGATGAATGTGGCGACGTTGCGCTCGATGATCTCGACTGCGGCCGCATGGGCGAGGGCGGTGCGTAGAACACCATGAGCGTGCTGGATCGAACGGATGCTGATCTCGGTCTTGCCGAGCGCCTGGAGCCAAGCGGCTATGTCGGCCGGCCGGAGCTTCTGGAGCTGGGTAGTTCCGATGTGCGGTTTGATCTGTTTTTTGACTAGGCCCCGGTAGCGCTCCAGGGCCTTGGGCCCGACGCTGGCGGGGGCCACGTCGGCGAGCCACTGATCCAAGTAGTCGGCCACCGTCAGAGCTGAGGGGTCGACGTGGACGCCCTTGTCGATCGCGGTCATGAGCCGGCGCTTTTCCTTTTCGGCATCCTTTCGGGTGCCCTTGACGGTCTTGTAGGCGATGCGCCTTTCCCCGGTTTCGTCGCGGGGTAGGTCGTATTTAATGCGCCAGCTTTTCTTGCCGCGCCGGGTGATCGATCCCTCACTCATCGTCTTGTCCTCTATTTCTGAGTACGGCGTGTGCCTGCCACTCGCCGTAATCTTTGAACATCTTGCTAATCAGGGTCAAATCGGTCTTCGTTTTTCTTGCGATAGTGGGCATTAAATCCCGCGATATTTTTGGCACGACGATCGGGCCTTTCGGCTTGTGGTACTCCAGGATTGTGTTTGCCGCCCTGCGCGCCTGGTCAAAAGCATACGGCACGGCGAGCCATTCCCCCTGGTCGTACGTCTTGGAGCCGTCGAGAAATGTAGCCGTATGCTCGCCGGTCGACCTCATAACGATGCCGATGGTCTCGACCAACTCGGTGACCTTCGGGCCGCCCAGGCGATCCTCAATTTCAAAAGACCGCTCCAGGCGCTCGATGATCTCGGTATTCATCGACACGCCGCGCGACTTCGCGGCTTTCTCGATCCGCGCGCGTTGCGCCTCGGGAATACGTAGCGGCACCTGGGCGCGTGGCGATTTTCCTCTCTTGGCCATGTCTCCCTCCCTGACTCTTTAGGACAGAACAATACGCAAAGGTATAGCAGATCAATTATAACAGCGCAAGCGATGTTGACAGCATAACTGCGTTTATGTTATCAGACGGTATCAAACAGCAATTGTGCTGTTAATCGGTAGGAGCAAGCCATGGGCGAAAAGAAGGTTTTGACGATCATCGAGGCAGCCGAAGAGCTTGGGATAAGTAAGGGTTCGGCATACGAGGCCGCTCGGACGGGAAAAATCCCGACCATCCGAATCGGTCGGCGCCTAATCGTGCCCCGGGCCGCGTTCGATCGCATGCTCGAGCGCGCTGGCGCGCGCGACTAAACTACATGATTAAGGAGAATCCCGTGATACCGATTAATCTTCAAACCAAATTCACACCGCACATCTTACAGCTGCTCGCCCGATTGGATGCGGGTGAAGTATTAGAAAAGGACCGCGGTCGATACCGGATCCGGGCAGATCGGGTTCCCAAAAGGACGGCCGAGCGTTCGATCGAAGAAAGCTGGGTCGACGCTCCGCCCGATCTCTTCAATCTCACCGGCGGCCGAATTACCGAGTTAGGCCGCGGCGTGCTGCGCTCGAATGGAGGACTCGCCGATGTCTGACAGGAATAGGCGGTCCGCGACAGAACCTCCCGCCACCGAACCAAAAGCGGCGCTGGATCCCTTCAACCCCAAATCGCTCCGCATCTCGCAGGACTTTGCCGCCGCCGCCGGCGTCAAGCAGGTTCTCGCGACGATCCCGGTAAGGAAACCCAACCGGCAGGACTTCGTGCGTGTTCCACGCTCCCGGTGCCGACATGGGCGCCTGATTAGG
>JAPULJ010000473.1 GCA_027295145.1 Alphaproteobacteria bacterium
CAGCGCCCAAGAAGCCCGAGCCAAAACCCAAACCGCCGGTTAAGAAGGCCGAGAAACCGAAACCGAAGCCGGTAGCGAAGCCCAAGCCGCCCGTGAAAAAGGCGGAAAAGCCAAAGCCCAAGTCCGAACCCAAGAAGGAACCGAAAGTCGCCTCCCTGCCCAAACCCAAGGCCAAAAAAGAACCGCCGCCCAAGCCCGAGCCAAAACCCCAAGCCGCGCAACCGGCTCCCCAGCCACGGGTCAAGGCCAAACCGGCACCGAAGCCCAAAGCCAAGCCCCGCCCGCGCAAGCGCATGTCGCTGGCCCAGCTTTTGGAGTCGGTCAACAAACTCAAGCCCAAGGCCAAAACCGGCAAGCGCGAGCGCCAGACTCAAACCGCCCGGCGCGGCTCGCCCCGCCAGAATGCCAGCCAGAAGCTCTCGATGAGCGAGCTCGACGCGCTCAAGCGGCAGATTGAACGGTGCTGGAACTTCCCCGCCGGTGCCCGCAACGCCCGGGATCTGGTCGTCGAAATAAGGGTCCTGGTCAACCGCGATCGCACGGTGCGTCAAGCGCGTATCGTCGACGTTGCGCGAATGCGCCGCGATTCGTTCTATCGCTCGGCGGCGGAAAGCGCGCGGCGGGCGGTCCTCAACCCGCGCTGCAGCCCGCTAAAGCTACCGCCGGCCAAATACGATCTATGGCGCTCGATGACGTTGACGTTCAATCCACGGGAGGCATTCGGAGGATGATGCGAATGGGAATTATTGTCACGCGCCGGTTGGCGTTGCTCTCGACGGTGATGGTGCTGGCAGCCTTGTTGGTGCTGGCGGTGGCCGTTCGACCGGCATTCGCCGAGTTGAAGGTCGATATCCTCAACCCCGAGGGCGAACCGGTCCCCATCGCCATCACCAACTTCTTCGGCGAGACTGGCAAATCCAAACGCATGGCGCTCGATATCTCACGAGTGCTTACCGCCGATCTCGATCGCTCGGGCCTGTTCAAGCCGATCGACCGCAAGGCCTTCATCCAGAAAACCGCAACGATGCAGCTCCAACCGAACTTCGACGATTGGAAAAAAATCGGCGCCCAAGCCTTGGTTCACGGCTCGGTCACATTGAAGGCGAACGGGCGGTTGCGCACCGAATTCCGGCTGTGGGATGTTGCTGCCGAGCGCCAGATGATCGGCAAAGCCTACGAGACGCCGCCCCAGAACTGGCGGCGCGTCGCCCACATCATTGCCGACGCCATCTACAAGCGCCTGACCGGTGAAAATGGTTATTTTGATACCCGCATCGTCTACATCGCCGAGAGCGGGCCAGCCATAAAACGCGTCAAGCGCCTGGCGATCATGGATCAGGACGGCGCCAACCACCGGTTCCTGACCAACGGTAGTGCTCTGGTCCTGACGCCGCGCTTCTCCCCATCGACGCAGGAGATCACCTACCTATCCTATAGCGGTAACCGGCCCCGGGTTTACATCTACAACGTCGACACGCGCCGCCGTGTCGTTGTCGGCGAGTTTCCCGGCATGACCTTCGCCCCCCGCTTCTCGCCTGACGGCAACCGCATCATCATGAGTCTGGCGACCGGCGGAAACTCGGAGATATATTCGATGGACCTTCGCACAAGAGTCGTGCGGCGGTTAACCCGCAATCCGGCGATCGATACCTCGCCATCATACTCGCCTGACGGTAGCCGCATCGTCTTCAATTCCGACCGGGGCGGCTCGCAGCAGATCTACGTCATGAGCGCCAATGGCGGCGGTGCAAACCGCATCAGTTTCGGCAAGGGCCGCTACGCCACCCCCGTTTGGTCGCCACGCGGCGATAACATCGCCTTCACCAAGCTTCAGGGCGGCAAGTTCTCAATCGGCGTCATGCGGCCCGACGGTTCGGGCGAGCGCTTGCTCACTTCGGGCTACCTCGTCGAGGGGCCGTCTTGGGCCCCCAACGGCCGCGTCATCATGTTCTTTCGGCAGTCGAAAGGCGGCACCCCGCGACTTTTTTCGATCGATCTGACAGGCCGCAACGAGCGCCCGGTGGCGACCCCGTTGGGCGCCTCCGATCCGGCCTGGTCGCCGTTGCTGCCGTGAGGAGGAATGGGATACGGATGACCGCGCGATTCTCATCCACAGCCATGGGTTTCGATCGGTGCGCTCGCCTTGTGCGGGTCCACCAACGTACCCAATATATTAATGTTAGATCGTGCAGAATCGCTTGATTCAAATTTTCAGAAAAGGGAGTCCCAAATGGTACTGAGTAAAGCAGTGGTCCTCGGCGCCGCCATGTTTGCGCTGGCGGCCTGTGAGACGGGCCCAAAAAGCGTTGGAAATGTGAGCGGCGGCGGCGGCGCCAAGGTCGCCAGCGGCTGGAGTGCCGTGGCCCAGCGTTGTGGAGGCGAACGCGTCCATTTCAACCTCGACAGTCACAACCTCAAGCCCGAAGCGCGGCGGGTCGTCGAGTGCTGGGCATCGTATTTCAAGAGCAAGTCGGGCCAAGCGGTGCTGATCGCCGGCAACGCCGACGAGCGTGGGACGCGCGAGTACAATCTCGGTCTTGCCGACCGGCGTGCGAACTCGGTGAAGAGCTACCTCGTCGCCCTCGGCATACAGGCACGGCGCATCCGTACCATCAGCTACGGCAAAGAGCGTCCCATCGATCCTGGCAGCAGCGAATCCGCTTGGGCCAAAAACCGCAACGCGCTGGCTTCCCTGCCGAACGCCGGAAGCTGATCGGAAATTTGCCCCAGACACGCCCGTGCGCATCTGGGGTGTCCGCCCCAGTTTCGCCAAATTGGTTCATATGATGTGAGCACTGCCATGGCACGGCGATGGGTCGGCCCTGGCGATTGCCAACAGCTACCGGACACAACCGATGGTTCTGCATAGCAGATTTTTCCTGGCCGTGGCGAGCCTCGCTCTCGCCGCGTCCCTCCTCCTGCCTGTCGGCGATGCCCAGGCGCAAAGCTCTGAGCTGTCTCAACTGCGCGGGGACATCGCCAGACTGGAACGCCAGATCGCCGACCTACGCCGCCAGATGGCCAAGGCCGGCACTGGCGGGGGCGGGCCTAAATCAATCGGTGGCGAGCTGCCTCCGACTCTGGCCGCCCGCATGGAGGTTCGACTCAATCAACTTGAAAGCCAGGCGCGCAGCATCACCGGTAAGCTTGAGGAAGTCGGCTTCGCCATCCGCAAGATAAAGGAAAAACTCGATCGAGCCGTCTCCGACATGGAGCTGCGTCTCTCAGCGCTGGAGAACGGAAAGCCGATCGCCGGC
>JAPULJ010000474.1 GCA_027295145.1 Alphaproteobacteria bacterium
GGTCGAAATCACCGGCCGCTTCGCCGGCAAGCCCTGGAAGCTGGCCCTGCCGTTGACCGGTGGGCAGTCGGGCGCAGGCGTCGGCACGGTGTGGGCCCGTGCCAAGATCGCTGCTTATATGGATTCGCTGCACGAGGGCGCAAGTCGCTCGGAGGTTCGCTCCTCGGTCATCAAAGTGGCCCTGGCCCACCATTTGGTCAGCAAGTTCACCTCGCTGGTGGCCATCGACGTGACCCCGGCGCGGCCCAAGGGCGAGCTTGTCGTCACCCGCGCGGTGCCAGTCAACCTGCCGGCCGGCTGGGACTTCGAGAAGGTATTCGGCAAGCAACGCAGCCAACGCAAGGCCGGCCACGACAATCGCCGCGCCGGCGCTGGAGCCAGTATTGCACCGCACATTCTCGCCGAGGAGAAGGAACGGCAGCTCAAGGTTTCGGCCTCCACTGGAACCAAGAAGTACCGGGCGCATGTCAGTTCCAATAAGCCGGCCGCTCCGCGCAGCGTGGCGGACACGATGGGCGCTTCGAGGCCGAAAACCAAATCGGTGACCGGCGGCGCAGTGTCAGTGGCCAAGACCGAAGCGGTCAAGCCCAACGAGGCTCCTGCAGTCCGCGACAAGGACGCCAAGAAGCGGCTTCAGGTGGCCCAGGCCGGTCGCAGTAAAGTCAAAGCGAAACCGTCTAAGACCGACAGTTTCGCGGCCTCTTTACCGGACGATCTCTACCTGCTGTTGGGGCTCCTGTTGCTGGTCCTGGCGGGTCCGATGCTGTGGTTAAGGCGGCGCAAGACCGTTTAGTTCAGGACGAAACGCTCGAGTGGTATGAACGAGTGTGGCCGGTTCCACTGTCCGATCAATCCCGGACAGCGGGCCGGCCACATATATTTTTGCCATCGCCTGATGTCGCGCCATTTCGTGCGCCCAAGCCTAAATTGGCCATTGGCAAGTGCGCCACACCCCCGCATATTAACTTCACCATGGCTCCCCATTCCGTCCTCGAAAATACGCTGCCCGACAAGGCTGGCCTCGCCGCAACCGCGCGCGAGGCTAAGGGGATTCCCTTCGAGATCGTTTCCGACTTCGAGCCGGCGGGGGATCAGCCAGAGGCCATCGAGGCGTTGATCGGCGGGCTGATCGAGGGCGAGCGCGACCAAGTGCTGCTCGGCGTCACCGGCTCGGGCAAGACTTTTACCATGGCCCACACCATCGCCCGCCTGCAGCGGCCGACGCTTATCCTCGCCCCCAACAAAACGCTGGCCGCACAGCTCTACGGCGAGATGCGCGGGTTCTTTCCGGGCAACGCGGTGGAGTACTTCGTCTCCTATTACGACTACTACCAACCCGAGGCCTACGTCCCGCGCACCGATACCTATATCGAGAAGGATTCGAACATCAACGAGCAGATCGACCGGATGCGCCATTCGGCGACCCGCTCGCTGCTCGAACGCGACGATGTGGTCATAATCGCCTCGGTGTCGTGCATCTACGGCATCGGCTCGCTCGAGACCTATTCGGGGATGGCGCTACCGCTCAAAGCCGGTCAGTCGATCGAGCGGGCGACCATATTGCGTAAATTCGTTGAGCTGCAATACCGGCGCAACGATACCGACTTCCATCGCGGCACCTTCCGGGTGCGCGGCGATACGCTGGAATTGTTCCCCGCCCATCTAGAAGACCGCGCCTGGCGCATTTCGCTGTTCGGCGACGAGATCGAGGCGATCACCGAGTTCGATCCCCTGACCGGCGAAAAAACCGGCGCGCTGGAGGCGATCAAAATCTACGCCAACAGCCACTATGTGACCCCGCGTCCGACGCTGCAGCAGGCGGCGGTCGGCATCAAGGCCGACCTCAAGCTACGCCTCGATGAGCTTAACGCCGAAAACAAGCTGCTCGAAGCCCAGCGGCTCGAACAGCGCACCACCTACGACCTCGAAATGATCGATGCGACGGGCTCGTGCGCCGGTATCGAAAATTATTCGCGCTACCTCACGGGGCGTGCCCCCGGCGAGCCGCCGCCGACGCTGTTCGAGTACCTCCCCGACAACGCGCTTCTCTTCGTCGATGAGAGCCATATCGGCGTGCCCCAGCTGGGCGCCATGTACAAGGGCGATTACGCGCGCAAAACGACTCTCGCCGAGTTCGGCTTTCGCCTGCCCTCCTGCATCGACAATCGGCCGCTCAAATTCGAAGAATGGGAGGTGATGCGCCCGCAGACCATCTTCGTCTCGGCGACGCCCGGCCCCTGGGAGCTGGAACGCACCGGCGGCGTCTTCACAGAGCAGGTGGTACGACCCACAGGCCTGATCGACCCACCGGTGATCCTGCGCCCCGCCGAGACCCAGGTCGACGATTTGCTGGCCGAGTGCCGGGATTGCGTCGCCAAGAACCAGCGCGTGCTGGTGACCACCCTAACCAAGCGCATGGCCGAGGATCTGAGCGAATATATGGACGAGACCGGGCTCAAGGTCCGCTACATGCATTCGGACGTCGATACGCTGGAGCGGATCGAGATCATCCGCGATCTGCGCCTCGGCGTCTTCGACATCCTGATCGGCATCAACCTGCTGCGCGAGGGCCTCGATATCCCCGAATGCGCCCTCGTTGCCGTGCTCGACGCCGACAAGGAGGGCTATCTGCGCTCCAAGACCTCGCTGGTGCAGACCATCGGGCGCGCGGCGCGCAACATCGAGGGCCGCGCCATCCTCTATGCCGACCACATGACTGGGGCGTTGGAATACGCCATCACCGAGACCAACCGCCGGCGCGAGAAGCAGGAAGCCTACAACAAGACAAACGGCATCACGCCCGAGAGCATCAAGAAGGGCATCACCAACATCCTCGAATCCGTCTACGAGCACGCCGACCATGTCACCGTCGG
>JAPULJ010000475.1 GCA_027295145.1 Alphaproteobacteria bacterium
TTGACCTTGAGCACCGGCAGTCCGGTCGTGAGCGTCTTCAGAGCCGCATCGAGTTCGCGTGTTTCCGGGCGCGCCCGCAATGCGTCGCCATCCATCCCTGAGACCGACCCTACATAGTGGGAGAAACGCGGCCACAGGACATTGGCGAACGATCGAGCCAGGGTCACGTTCTGGCCCTCCGCCGATTCGACGAGTTCGTCCACCGCATTCTGCCGGTAAAGATGCACCAGCACGACCGTTACTATGGCTAAGGCTATCGCACTCGCCAGAGAAAAATAACGAAGCAGATTGAACATCGAAGCTTCCCTATGTACGAAATTTAGCCCAGCACTGTGGCGTGAAGCGGGATGGTGTCAACGCAGTTCAGATTTGCGGATGGGATTGACCTCCGGCGTGAAGAAATACCCGGCCCCTCTCTGGGTTTCGATAAGCTGCACGCCATTGCAGCTGTCTTCGATTTTTTGACGCAGCCTGAAGATCTGAATATCGATGCTGCGCTCGAGGACTTCGTCGCCGTATTTCCGGCTGAGAGAGAGGAGTTCGCCTCGGCTCAGCACCCGGTTCGGCGCGGCGACGAAAGCGGCCAAAAGGTTGAACTCGCTATTGGAAAGCTTGACCTCCACTCCGGACGGCGAAACTAGCCGCCGATCGACAAGATCGAACTCCCAGTCGGCGAAGGTTACGGGCGCGGCATTGATAACATCGGCTGGCGTATGCCCGGCACGGTCCGCGCGCCGAGATCGCCGTAACACCGCCTTTATCCGAGCCAGCAATTCACGAGGGCTGAACGGCTTGGTGACGTAATCGTCCGCCCCCAGCTCCAACCCGAGGACGCGGTCGACCTCCTCGTTTCTGCCGGTCAGAATGATGATCGGCACTTCCGAGGTCGCCCGAATGTCGCGGGTGAGCGTGAAACCGTCGTCGCCTGGCAACCCGAGGTCCAGAATGATGAGATCAGTTCGACAGGTTGCGAGGACGCTCTCAAGATCCGAGCCGTCGCTGGCAGATTGCACCTCGAATCCGTATTGTGGCAGGTATCTCTCGAGAACGCGACAAATCGCTACGTCATCGTCTACGACGTAGATGCGCTGAGAGGTATTCAATCCGACATCTCCTAGTTAACAATTCTCCGGGTCCAACGCTGCAACAGGTCGCGTTCAGGACCATTGATCCGGATCAGTATGAATGTCACTCCCATGGTTCTCTGTTGCCTACCGTAATGATTCCGGCTGCACAGGAATGGTGTTTTTGGCATACTTAGGCTGATGCACAGTATCGCTCTCTGGCCGTATCGGCCGCAATTTCCTGCTCCGGACCGCTGCTACGCAGATATCGCCCAGAAGCGCATAAACAATTTTTTACTCACCCGCACACCTGCCGCCGCGCTTGATGCGATGTCGTTCGCCAGCATGTCGTGGAACCTAATTTCCATGTGGTTCCTGTGGATTGGCGCCGAGTCGCCGCCGCTTCAGAGGCGTTCGAGACCTGCCTGCACCGCGACCTATTGGCGACCGTACCGATGTCATGACCGACCCTCCGGCGCGCGGCACGCGAGCGATCAGACGGGGTGTCAGATCAACGGGTCCAAAATGCCTTGGCTTCCACCCTTGGCGCTCCACGCCGCCAGTCCTGGCACATCAAAAATAATAGGCCGTATCGCCAGCACCCATATCGTTGCTATTAGCAATATACGTAATCAAACGTACAATCAAGCATTTTGTTGCTATAAGCAATGAAATGTGATATAGGACGAATGTCGGAGTGGAAAATTCATGAATGGGCAGAAGTTCGATATAGGTCTAGCCATACTACTGGAGCAGACAGCACGGTCCATTTACGACAAACGCGCGCCGGGCGACATCCATCCAGGCCAGTGGTCTACCCTGCGGTATTTCGCCCAAGCAGGCCGGAAAGCCAGGACTGTCGCCGGGCTAGCCAGTTACCTCGGCGTGACGCGGGGTCCGGCATCGCGCGCCGCATCCGCACTGGTCAATCACGGATTCCTGAACTCCGAGAAGAATACGGCCGATCGTCGTTCGCCCGTCTTTACCCTGACTAGTAAGGGGCACAGCGTCCTGGAGGACGATCCGATCAAGCGATTGGCCCGTGTCATTTCGAAATTGGAAGATAGCGAGCAGAAGGTTCTGGTCGAGAGTCTCAACACGATTTATGCCTCGCTCAACCCCACGAACGACACGGAAATCGAAAGCCAATCGGCGCAAGGGGACGACTAGGGGCACCTACATTTCAACACGGCGTACGATGCCGCATCGTACACGAACTCGCCCGATCCGAACCTCGGGCGATCCGTTCGAAAGGTGGGTAGGAAAACCGATCTGCTTGAAAATTGTCGGCACATCCAGAAAATTCCGCCCGCCAGGCCAAGAGAACGACTTCGGAGCACGATCTCAATAATGATTCTAATACTTACTCCTTGAGAATCGCATTTACGGCATCGAGCAGTTCGAAATTCTCGAATGGCTTGAACAGGATCTCGGCCGCGCCATAGATGTTGGCCAAAGCGACGGAACGCTCCAAGGGCGCGCCGGGACCGCCACCGGACACGATAATGATCGGCAGTTCGGCGCCCTGCCCGCGAAGTTCCTGCAGCAGGCTCAGACCGTTCTTCCTCGGCATCCAAATATCCACGATCGCCAGATCGAAGCTTTGGGCACTTAACGTCGACAACGCCTGCTCGCCATCTGCTGCCTCGGTCACATCGTAGCCGGCTTTCTTTAGCACAACACTCATGGACTCGCGAACGGCCTTGGCATCATCAACGATCAGTATGCGCGTCATGTCCCAATCCTCTGCCTCGAATCGCAGACTCCTACATCAACGGAATATAGACGTCGAAAACCGACCCCTCGCCAACGACACTGTCCGCCGACACGCTCCCGCCCCAGCCGGTGACGATGCCATAGACGACGGATAAACCGAGACCTGTTCCCTTGCCAACCGGCTTCGTGGTAAAGAACGGCTCGAATATACGCTTCAATGTTTCCGCGGCCATGCCGCTGCCCGTGTCCTTGACCG
>JAPULJ010000476.1 GCA_027295145.1 Alphaproteobacteria bacterium
ACCGCCGCCAGCCACGACCGGGTGATGATCCTCGAAGTCATGGGCCGCGATGCCGGGCATATCGCGCTGGCATCTGGGGTTGCCGGCGGCGCTGATATCATCCTGATCCCCGAAATCGCTTACGAAATCAACGCTATCGCCGGCAAGATTACGCGATTGCGCCAGGGCGGACGCAATTTCGCCCTTGTCGTGGTCGCCGAGGGGGTCCCCACCGAAACGGGCGCGGCAGTTACCGTGGACCAGCCGAGTGGACGGCCGACCTACGGCGGCATCGGTGCTTATCTGGCCCGCCGTATCTCCGAGACCACCGGCGCCGAGACGCGGGTCACGGTGCTTGGGCACCTGCAGCGCGGGGCGCCGCCGAGCCCGCGCGATCGGCTGATCGCCACAGCATTCGGCGCCCGCGCCGTCGAACTGATCGCCGAGGGTAGTTTTGACCGCATGGTCGCCTGGCAGCAGCGCGAGGTCGTCGACGTTCCCCTCGCCGAATCGCTGAAGGAATACCGCGCGGTTGATACCGGCGGCTTCCTCGTACGGACCGCACGTTGCCTCGGCATCTGCCTCGGCGATGATTAGACTATAATCGGATGACAGACTTCCCCGACCATCCGTTCTGGAACTTCTCGCTTGAAGTCTATGGCGCCGCAGATGTGGCCCCGGCCTGTCTTACCTTGCAGGAACGCTACGCCATCGACGTCAATTTTCTGCTTCTGTGCCTGTGGCTCGGCCGCGCCGGCTACGACGCGGTGGGGCCCGCAGAGATCGCCCGCCTTCATGGCACCATCGATGCCTGGCACAGGGAAGTCGTGCGCCCCCTACGCACACTGCGCAAACGCCTGAAGGAGCCGATCGCCACCGAGGACCGCGCCCTCGCCTTGTCCTTGCGCCAGCGCATTCAAAATATCGAGATCGACGCCGAACATATCGAGCAGTTGATGCTCGGCGCGGCCTTGCCGGATGAGAACGTCAAAATGGCCGCCAGCAACAATGGTCTGGCAGCGGCCCGCGTAAACCTCGAAGCTTACTTAAAGCTGATCAATGCCAAACTCGATGAAAACGGCCGGGAATGTCTCGAAACCATCCTCGCAGCCGCCTTCGGCGATAACGCGCGCGCCGGCTGATTATACGGAATCCTGAGCCAAACACTTGGCAGAAAACGAATTTGCCGGTACACTGCGTTCATTAAAGGCACGACGACATTCATAATATGGAGGTCAGTTTGGCCGAAGACGCGCGCCTATCGGCGCTCAAATCAGAGCACGCCAGTCTCGAAAACCAAATCCAGGAAGAAATGGGCCGTCCCCTGCCGGACGATAGTCTGGTCCATACTTTGAAGAAGAAAAAACTGCACATCAAGGACGAACTGGCAAGCCTGCAAGCCTGATCGGGCTTCAGCGCCCGAAGGTTTGATAAACGCGGCCCGGCCTTGTGGGGCGCATACAAACTAGCCTAGCGGCCGAACCCTTGCGTTGGCTGCAGAGGTTAGTTGTCGTTAATCCAAATCATTCATCAGCGGCAATACGTGATTTTGCCATTTCGCGCAGTTTGCCGCGCTGTATTTTGACCCCATTAGCGCTTTGCGTGACCGGATATTCGTCGACCGCAAAGATGCGCGCCGGCACCTTGAAACTGGCCATTCCTCGAACGCAGTAGGCGGTTAGCGCTGATTCGGAAAATTCCATGTCGGGGGTGGGGATGACGAAAGCGACGGCGCGGGTGCCGCGGGCGCCGCGGGTACTGCTGGCACTGTCGAACCCCACAACCTGGGCCGAAGCGACGCCCTCATGGTCCTCCAGATAAGCGGCAATCTCGACCGGTGCGACGAGGTAACCGCCGAGGCGCAGGACGTCGCCCATGCGGTCAAGAAAGGTGAAGCCGCCGCCCTCTTCGGTAAAGCCAAGATCACCGGATTTAAGAAACCCGTCCTTGGTAAAAGCTTCGTGCGTCGCCTTCGAGTTTCCGAAGTATTCCTTCATCATACTGGGGCCGCGAAGTTCGATCTCACCACGTTCGCCATGGGCCAAAATCTCACCGGTTTGTGGATCGCGCGCGCGGATTTCAACTTCTGACGAGACCGGAACGCCGCCGCCGCACATACGAACTTCGGCAGACGCATCCACCGGGCGTGCCGAGAACAGCGCTTGGACTTCGCTCATACCGTAAAGCCCGACAAGGGGAACCCCGCGCTTATCTCCCAGCGCCACCAGCTCGGCCGGATCGGAGCTGAACGCGGCGAACCCGCATTTGCGCAAACTCGGGAAAGGCCGCGTCTCCGGCCTTGCTTCCAACATGCGCAGGTACATTTCATCGGAGCCGTTCATGTGGGTTACGCGCTTGTCGCGCACCAGCGCGGCGGCCTGCTTTGCCTCGAAGCTGCGCATCAACACCATTGGCCGGCGCCCGGCCAACCCAGCCAGCGCCTGGCTCATGCCGAAGGTGCCGCACAGGGGCAGCGCTTGCAAAAGGACCGCGTCTTCTGCGTCATAGCCGAATGCCCGGGCAACGGCGTTAGCATGGCGGACCAGCCCGGCCTGGCTGTGACATACGAACTTGGGCTTCGAAGTCGTTCCCGAGGTGGTGTAGATGATGCATCCCGCGTCGGGCTTAGCCCCGACCGCAACCATCGGCGCAGAATCCGCTAGATCGTCGTAGGAAACCGTGCGGCGGCCGCCCAGCGGATCGCCAATGCTAGTGCCCTCGCCCTCAGCGTAGAGAACGACGGTTTCGAGCGCTGAAAGTGCGGCCCCGTCGATCTCGCCAAGCATGCCGAGGAAATCGATATCCTTGAAGCCGGGCCATAGGACCAACAGTTTGGCCCCCGAGCGCCCGACGATATCCTCCACCTCCGAGGCGCGAAAGCGGGTGTTGACGGCGACCGCGATTGCCCGGAGCCGGGCGCAGGCGAAGAGCAGTTCGAGCCAGGCCGGCACATTGGGCAGCCACACCGCGACCCGATCACCGGCTCCGATGCCGCGATCGGCGAGCCCCGCCGCGAGGCGCCGGCTACGCTCGGCGAGTTCAGCGAAACTCACC